>QKDC01000092.1 GCA_003246755.1 Gemmatimonadota bacterium
CCTGATTTTGCCGAGGCCTATTACTACGCCCGACACAGCGACATGCGCGTGCTGGAGGGGATCTGGGAGCGGAGCGTACACGCCGCGGAGGTAGCGGCCCTCGGCACGGGCACCAGTATGGACTTCGAGATCGTGAATGCCGTGTACAACATGCTGCCGAACCATCACCTGGCCGATGTCATGCAAGAGGCTCTCCGTTCGGTCGGCGGTGTGAACTACACCGAAGCCGAACTGGCCTTCGCTGTTGAACTGCAGAGGAGCCTGCTTCCGGGTGCGCCGGAACCGGGGACGGCCGCTCAGGTTCGTGATCCCGATGTGGGGTTGCAGAGTGGGTCCACCGATGTCGGCGATGTGAGCTGGGTGGTCCCGACGGTCGAGCTCGGAACGGCCACTTGGGTGCCAGGCACCCCGGCTCACAGTTGGCAGGCGGTGGCTGCTGGCGGGATGTCGATTGGAACCAAGGGGATGATGGTGGCCGCCAAGACCATGACCCTCACCATGATGGAGTTGTTTCGGAATCCCGAGCATCTCGCCCAGGCCAGGGAGGAATTCGTCCGACGACTTGGTGGGTTTGTCTACCGGCCCAAGATCGGCGATCGTGCCCCGCCGCTTGATTATCGCAAATGAGACGTCTCGGGGAAATAAATGAAAATGGCGGGGCACTCGCCCCGCCATGTCCAAGTAACATCGTTCTGTCTTGCCGCGACTACATGCCGTCGTTGCTACCGAGAGCGATGCTGACCCCGGCGAATATTCCGAAGATTGCCGTGTGCTCGCCATCTTCCTTGGCCCGTTGGAGATACTGACCCGCGAACCAGAGATTTATCTTGTCGGCGAGGGGAACGTCGACGCCGGCTCCACCACCATACGCCAGCTTCGAGGATCCGTCCTTCGTGGTGCCGTCATCAAACTCGTGATTCATGACCCCGACGTTTCCGAAGAAGAAGACCCCTGCCTTCGACTGGTCACCGACGCGATACCCGACTGCAGCGAGGCCGCCGTAGAGGTTGGTCTTTTCGCCTGACGTTTCGTGTTTGTTGGAGCCGTAGAACCCGCTGCCACCGATCCAGAGACCCTGATCGCCAAGAGCGTAGTTGAGTCCGAGTCCCGCCATCCAGCCCGTCTTGGCATAATCTGAAAAATCACCAGTCGGGACGGTTGCTCCGCCGCCAATCCAGACGGATGCCTGCGCATGTGCCGAGGACGGCACAAACAGCACGACCGCAGCAAACAAACTCCCGAGACCCAATAACCGACGCATCTGATCCTCCCAAGCTGGAGTGGTTTGTCGTACGCTAGGTGATCCTACCGCATTTCTGCGCCACTATACCCTGCGAAACTGATCCCGATACGTCAAGGCCCTTGTTTTTCCGCGAAACATCGCGGATCGCCACAATGAGCAACCAAAGGACGATTGTCTCCACTTTCCGTGCACTCCGGACCCTGAAAGGAACCCTGCATGACCATATGTAAACCCTTGTGGTACATGATGTTACGTCATCTACTGTGGTACGGGTACGAGCGCCTCATACGCTTTGAGTGCGTTCGTCAGTGTCTTCATGGTCTTTTCACGTTCATCGTTGGTGTTCCATTCAAGATGGGAATCGGTCGCTTCGAGGAGACGATTGATCCACTTCACGAAGTACGCCGCGTCCCGGGGAGACCGGATGGGGCGATGCCCCACCGTGACATATGTCGGACTCGTACTCGCGAAAGGATACAGGTCGAGGATGGGTTCTCGGGGTTGGTCGGCGTACGCCCGTACCAAATACCATCCGCTCTCGTCGACGGGGAGAGACACCAGGGTATCAGCGGCAACACCACCCCGTATGGGGATCGACCTGGTCACCTCACCGTTTCGGATCACTTCAAGGTGATCCACGGGCACATTCGATCGTAGGGTGACTTGGATCTGTAAGTCGTGTGGACCCTCGGTCAACTCGATGTCATCGCCGATCCCGTACCAGGCGCTCGTGTCAGTGCCGATTGCCCGGTACCCCACGCCGAGGAGGGGGCCGTTGGTGACGAACGTTCGCCCGTCACGAATCGCTTGGAGGAAGCTCCGGTGCTCCAAGGCCTGATCCGTTCGCGCGTAGACCCGAACGAGCCCTGGTGGTCCGCGCAATGAGGCGAAGTTGGGAAACGCGTCGGTTCCTGCCCCGGCCGGGATCCTGAGTCCGGTGTTGAGCAGTCGGTACCAGATCTCCGAAGTGATCAGATGGTCGCTGTAACCCATCACCTCGAAGTAATCGAGAGTGCCGAGCACTGCATCCACCGGCATGGCGTAGTGGAGAGACTGGGACTCGTCGTACGGATCGGGGCGACTGTCGAAGGGGTGCACATAACCGGTGATGCCCCCCTGAGCACGTGCCAGTTCAAACACCTCGTTGTTGGTGGGAGAAAGACTCGCCGCACCGGTGTTGGCATACCCGACATAGTTCGGAAGGATCAAGTACTCCTGAAGGCCAAGCAAAGCCGTGTGCCCCCAAAAACTGGTGTGGTACTCTTCGGCATGCATGAGGAGGAAATCATCGGTGGACACAGGATCGGGATCGACCCGGAAGTGCGTGATATCGGGGATGCGTTGTTCTTTGTTGACGATCAGGTTCTCCACGACGTGCAGTCCTTCCGCCTGTGCCTGGTGCTTCAGATTGGACGGAGTGTTGCGATAGGCACCGCCGTAGTTCATGTGCACATGCAGGTCACCGCCCCACCAGCCGTGGGCGGGCAAGTCGAGGAGACGATCCATCGTGAGCGTGACATTCGCCGAGTCGTCGGCAAGGATCTCCACTTCGGCCCGGCCCACCGAGTATTCAGGACCCTTCCAGGACTCGACGACGTAACGGCCCGGAGGCAAGGTGAGCGTCGCGTCGCCTCGCGAATGGAAGTAACCGTACTCGAAGTCCCGCGCTTCTCGCACGAAGGCCTCGTCGGCATGACGCCACGTATCGTCCGGTGTCCAACTCTTCCCGCTTGCATCGAATACCGAGACCCGGGTGGACAGGGCGGTGCCATCAGCCGATGTAACCGTCACCCGTAGCCGACCGACCGGAGTGCGATACCGGCGGTCGCGCGCCACAACCTGTTGCCGCCGCCCTCCCGGCACATCCACGACCCAGAGCGACGTATTGCCCCCCTCGTTGGAGATGTATGCGATGTGCTTGCCATCAGGTGACCACCGGGGAGCGGTCGCGTCGAAGTCGCCATAGGTGAGTTGGAAGGGATCACCACCATCAGCTGTCATAATCCAGAGTTGATTGCGCTGGCGACCGTGGTACCCACTGTAGACCACCCGCCGACCGTCCGGAGCCCAGTCGGGTCGTGCCTTCCACGTCGTTTCCTCGTACCACAACTCCCGCATCGGGCCACCGGCGGCCGACATTCGCCAGAACCCACCGGTCCCCCAAATCCGGGTTCGATTGGAGACGAGGATCAACTCATCGCTCGTGGGCGCCCACGTCGGCGAGAGATAGTGGTCCCAGACGCTGTAGTAGTACCGCGGGAGCTGGCTGTCCCGATCCTCCGTGATCCGCACCGGTTCACCGAGCCGGCGGGTGGTCGACTCGAAGGGTGCCACAAACACGTGCCATCTGCCTTCGTAGACCGTCGAAACAAAGGCCAGACGACGGCCATCGGGCGACCAACGTGCATCGAGATTGACCGCGCCGTTGGCCAGCAGAGTGGTGACTTCACCCGACTCGAGGTCGAGCAACTGGAGGTCGAGCACGTCGTTCGCATACCGGGTGAACACCACCCAGCGTCCGTCGGGTGACCAATCGGGTTGGTGGTCGTAACCCGGTCCGCTAGTCAACTGGACAGCCTCGGAGCTTCCAACCCTCTGTCGCCAGAGGGACCCCTGCATGCTGTAGATGAGTTCGGTACCGTCGGCCGACCAGTCCACGGCACTCGGGCCGCTGGTCACTTGAGGCACGTACATCTCGCGCCAATAGTAGTGATGGGGTACTTGTACTCGATTGAGCACGTACTCGCGCTGTTGGGCGACGGTCTGGGCGGGCAGGAGAACCGAGCAGACGACCCCAGCGAGCAGTGACCGCCGCGAGAAGGTCTTCACGACGGGCGACGTTCGCCAAGGAGGCGATCGATCATGGTGAGCGCCGTGTCGACGTCATAGTCGTCCACGACGAGCGGGGGGGCGAGACGAAGGCTGTTGGGTCCCGCTCCGAGCAGGAGCAGTCCTTCGCGGAAGGCCTGCTGGACCAGCCGTTTCACCAGGTCCGTGTTCGGCTGTCTCGTCGTGCGATCTTCCACGAATTCGACGCCAATCATGAGTCCCCTGCCGCGGATATCGCCAATGACCTTGTGACGCTCCGCCAGTCGTTTCACACCTTCCAGGAGTTGCTCGCCCATGCGTGCGGCGTTCTCAGCCAAGCCCTGCTCTACCAGGTCGAGTGTGGCGAGCGCGGCGGCGCAGCACAGAGGGTTGCCGCCAAAGGTCGAACCATGTGCTCCAGTAGGCCAGGTCGTGATGTCCTCCCGACTAATGATGGCTCCGAGCGGCATACCACTGGCGAGTCCCTTCGCACTCAATAGGATGTCCGGTTCGACGCCCTCATGTTCGACGGCGAACATCTTCCCTGTCCGTCCAACGCCACTCTGGACTTCGTCCGCCACCAGGAGAATACCGTGCCGTGTGCACAGCTCTCGGACGGCAGAGAGCCACCCCGGTGGCGGCACGACATACCCGCCCTCCCCCATGATCGGTTCTACGAAGATGGCGGCGACGTCGGTGGGGTGCAGGTGTCGACTGAACAGGTCATCCTCGATCCTCCGTACACAGAACAACTCACAGTCGGGGAAGGTCTTCCCGAACTCACAGCGATAGCAGTTGCCATAGGCGACATGATGCACGTCGGGGAGCAGAGGGCCGAAGCCCGCTCGCTGCACCCGTTTGGACGAAGTGAGACTCAGTGCTCCCGTGGTGCGACCGTGGAAGGCGCCCTTGAATGCGATGATGCCGGTGCGGCCAGTGACGTACCGGGCCAGTTTGATGGCCCCTTCGACGGCCTCGGTTCCGGAATTAGTGAGGAACACTCGCTTGCGCGATGTGCCGGGAGCCACGCGGGCCAGGCGCTCAGCCAAGGTCGCCATTCCTTCGAAGTAGAAATCGGAACCGCAGATATGAAGAAAGCGGTCCGCGGCCTCTTTCACCGCGGCCACGACCCTGGGATGACCATAACCGGTTGACGAGACGGCGATCCCCGCCATGAAGTCGAGAAAGCGGTTTCCATCGACATCCTCGACCATCATGCCCGAGCCACGGGCAATCGCCAACGGATACTCCTTGATGTAGCAGGTGGAGGTCCATGCCTGGTCGCGCTCGATGATGGCCTTGGCTTTGGGACCGGGGAGGGGGGTGATGATGCGGGGATAGTCGCGCTCGACCATGGTTGCTCCTCGGGGTTGCTTGTTCAGTCGCACAACGTCGTTCCCCCGACGGCCCTGAGGGAGTGGTTCCCCGCTCGAGCCGGGAAATGAAGATGGCGTCATGGGTAGCGCGTGAATCTGCTTCCGGATGCGGGCCATCACAAGACGACTCAGTTACACTTCGGGGGCGAATCTCTCGCAGCAAGCAGGCGTCACCTCCCAGATTCGCCTGACAAAGGAGGCGCTATGGCGGTCTCACGACGATCGTTTCTCAGGGCGATGGGTGCCGGGAGTGCAGCCCTCGCCATCCCCACCGTCAGCGCCAGAGGCAGGGAGGCGGCTACCGTATGGCGCGATCGGTCCGTGCCAATACACCTCTTGGCCGGGGACATTCAACTCGACAGCAACGAGAATCCCTATGGACCCGCCCCGGCGGCCCTCGAGGCGATCCGAGGAACGTTCACCGAGGCGTGTCGGTATCCCGGACGGACCGATGACATACTGACGTCGGCCATTGCCGCCCACCTCGGAGTCCCGACCGACTCCGTCCTGCTCGGGTCGGGCTCGGGCGAGATTCTCCGGATGTCGGTTGACGCGTTCACCAGTCCGGAGCATGGTCTGGTGACCGCCGCTCCGACATTCGAACTTCCCACCGACCGCGCCACGGTGCTCGGGGTGCCTGTGACCGCCGTTCCGGTCGACGATCGGCTGCGACTCGACCTCGAAACCATGGCGTCGGCTTCCGCTTCGGCCGGGATGGTCTTCCTCTGCAACCCGAACAACCCGACGGCGACCGTGCACGGAGGAGCGGCAATCAAGAGCGCCATCGAACGGATTCTCCGGATGTCCTCCGACGCCATCATTCTGGTCGACGAGGCCTATCACGAATATGTCGATGATCCTGCCTACGAGAGCATGATTCCCCTGGCACTCCGGGAGCCTCGGGTGGTTGTGGCGCGAACGTTCTCCAAAGTTTATGGCATGGCCGGGTTACGTGTTGGTTACGCGGTCGGTGCGCCGACTACGCTCGCGAGGATGGCCATCAACGTCCTTCCCAACAATGTGAACGTACTGGCGGGGGC
>QKDC01000150.1 GCA_003246755.1 Gemmatimonadota bacterium
TCTCTTTGGACGGAGCCGATACCTGACGGCTCGAAGGGGGAAGACAAGTCATGATTGACGAGAAGGCGATGGATCTGGGCCGCACAATCGGTCAGTCGTCCGAATACACATCCTTGCGACGCGCCGAGCAGGCCCTCCGGGCTGACGAGGCGTCGGTGGCCCGCCTCGAACGCATCCAAAACCTCGCCCGTGAAGTCGATCAGACCATCGGTCGAGGCGAGTTACCGGCAGAAGAGACGACCAAGGCCTACGAAGAAGCCGTTCGCGAACTGGAACTCAGCGTGTCGGGCCAGGCCTACGTGGTCGCACGGGCCAATTTCGACAAGCTCATGGCCCGGGTGAACTCGCAAATCAGTCTTGGCATCGAGAAGGGCGCCACGAGCAGTATCATCACGCTGTGAGCGATCGCGGTTTCTTTCTCGTTCTCGAAGGCCCGGAAGGGTGCGGCAAGACCACCCTGGCCACCGGGCTCGCAGCACAATTACGGCATGAAGGGGTCGATCCCGTCCTGGTCCGCGAGCCCGGCGGGACCGCGGTTGCCGAGGCACTGCGCCGGGAGTTACTCCAAAGCGAGAGAGCGTGGACCCCCGAACGGGAACTCTTGTACTTGGTCACCGCCCGGGCTGACTTGGTCGTCAATGTGATCCTCCCCGCCCTCGACGCCGGCCGCATGGTGATTTCCGATCGGTTCGACCTCTCCACTCGCGCGTATCAGGGCGCCGGTCGCGGTGTCCCTGCCGACCGAATCGAATGGGTCAATCGGGTGGCCACCGGTGGGCTCGAGCCCGACCTGATTCTGATCCTCGATCTGCCGGCGGCCGTCGGTGCCGAGCGGATCCGCGTTGGCGAGCGGCAAACCGATCGGCTCGACCGTGAGTCGCCAGAGTTTCACGAGCGTGTTGCCGCCTTCTACTTGGCGCAAAACGGTCCGACGATGACGCATCTGGACGCGACGATGTCTCCTGAGCACGTCCTCGAACTCGCTCGCCGGGAACTCGATGCACGGTGGTTGCACGAGGCGAAGAAAACCTGATGCCACGCCAATTGTCGAACGCGCTCAAGTTCGTCGGTATCGGATTTCTGATCGGGGGACTCGGGGGTGCGGGATGGTACCTCGTCCAGATCCGCGGCCGTGGTGGGCTGGCCGAGACCGTCACGCCGACTCGGCTGTTCGAGCAAGTGCTGTCCCATGTCCAGGATTACGGTGTGGACTCGTTGGGTGAGACGGAGATCTTCCGTCGCGCCGCGGAGGGGTTGGTCCGCGAGTTGGACGACGAGTACGCCGCCCTCATCCCGGCCGGAGCCTCCATCGACGGCCCCAGTGATGCCGGCGGCGTAGGTCTGATGCTCTTCGTTCGCGGCGAGCGCGCCGTGGTGCAGCATGTGCTCCCGGGCTCGCCAGCCGAACGGGCGGGTCTCTGGGCTGGCGATCAGATCATATCGGTTGGTGAAGCGGCGCCGACCGGTGTGGGGCGTGAAGCCGTGCGGCAGACGCTCGACGGAGCACCGGGTTCCTCCGTGGAGATAGAGGTTCGCAGACCCGGTGTTCGCGATGCCCTCCGATTCTCCCTGCAGCGACAAGCCGCTCGGGACCATTACCTGTCCGAGCGGATCGACCTCGATCGTGGCATCACGTATCTGTCCATCGGGCTCGTTGGCCCTGGGCTTCCCCAGGCGCTGCGCCGGATCCTCCGGGACCTTCCACGCTCGACGCGTGGCTTGATTCTCGACCTCAGGGGGGCGACGGGAGGAACGCTGGAGGAGGCCGTTCAGATCGCCGACCTCTTCCTGGATGAGGGGGCACCGATCGTCACGGTTCGTGGCCGCGGGGAGACCGTTCGGCACCTGCACGCCGAACAGGGTCAAGTGCGACCCGATCTGCCGATCACCCTTCTGGTCGACGGGGCGACCGCCGATGCGGCGGAAGCGTTGGCCGGTGCGCTCCAAGACGATGATCGGGCTCTGATCCTCGGCTCACCAACCTTCGGCCGCGGGTCGAGTCAGGGTGATTATCCCTTGGGCGATCGTTGGACCGTCAGGATCAGTACGGCTCGCTGGGAAACACCCCTCGGGCGACGCATCGAGCCGGACGCGGCGAGAGTCCCGAGCGATTCCGCCGACGAAAGGCCCAGCTTTACCACTGGAGGGGGACGGAGTGTGTTTGGGGGTGGCGGGATCGTACCCGACAGCCTGGTCGATGCTCCCGAGTTGTCACCGTCGATGCAGGCGTTGTACAGGATTCTCGGTCCAGCCATTCCCGACTTCGTCACGGCGACACACGAAATGGGACGAAGGCTCGCCACGAGGCCGATCACCCCGCACTTCCGTGCGACGGACGATGACCTCACATCGTTGATGCGACTCCTGGTGGAGAAGCAGCTCCGTGTGCCCCCCAATGTCTTCGAGGCGGCGCGTGAGGACCTGCGGGAACTGCTTGGACGAGAAACGGTGTTTGACAGGCTTGGGCTGGCCGGGGTGGTGCGACGTATGGTCACTACCGACGACGGCACTCGGATGGCGGTGGAACTTCTCCATCGCGTCCGAACACCTCGGGAGCTTGTCCTGGGTCGATAGGCCGCCGCGCTACTGGATGATGATGCGCACTCCGGACGGCACTTGGAAGGCGAACGTCTTGTCGGACACTGGAGCATTGAGACGGATCCTGGTCAGGTCCAGTGTCCGGTGGATCCCCGTCAGTTCATCCAACTCCAATCGGCGAGGCAGTCCGCGGGTTCGGTCAATCCAGATCACCGCTCGTCGGAAGAGTGGGTCCGCCACGTTCGGCACGAATTCCACCCCATCCGTTTCAACGTCATCGATCACTTCGCGCCCCACCCATCGGAGTTGGTAGCGTTCGGTAGGCCGGTCGAGAATGCGGGAGAGCACATTGGGGCCATAGACGGGGTCATGGGGAAGCTCCATCCGAATGACCTGGCCGGGTGTCGTGCTCGGGGTATAGACCCACACATAGGTCCCGTCGAGCACGATCGCGTCACCCTGCGGGTCGCTGAACCTCATGACGAGTTGTGCATTCCCGGCTTGGATGAGTTCACCGGCGGCTTGCTGGGTGCCGATCATGCGATCTTCGATGACCTGGACGAACTCCGCCCGAAGTGAGGTGAGTCCCCGGTAGAGGCGGCTCGCGCGTCCGGCGATCTCCGCGGGATCCTGCGCGGAGAGCGGCGTGACGGTGGCGAACAGGAAGCCGAGCGTGAGGAGGCGGATCACGCTGGAGTCATCGCCGAGCGGAGGGCGTTCAGCTCGTGCATGAGGTCCGCAAAACCCTCCAGCGTGAGGCTCTGGGGGCCGTCGGAGAGCGCGTGATCCGGGTCGGGGTGGATTTCGATCAGGAGACCATCCGCCCCAGCGGCCACGGCTGCCTTCGCCATCGCCGGAACCAGCGCCCGGCGGCCGGTGCCGTGGCTCGGGTCTCCCACCACCGGCAGGTGGGATTCGAGCTGGAGCAGCGGGATCGCCGCGATGTCCATCACGTTCCGGGTGGCGGAGTCGAAGCCCCGGATGCCCCGCTCGCAGAGAACCACATCGGGGTTTCCTTCTGCGAGGATGTACTCGGCTGCCAGCAGGAGCTCCTCGATGGTTGCCGCCATCCCCCGCTTGAGGAGAATCGGCTTGCCGCATCGCGCGGCTCGTTTGAGAAGCGCAACGTTCCCCATGTTGCGCGACCCGATTTGGATGACGTCGGCGATCTCGGCGACAGGTCCGACGTTCGCCTCATCCATCGCCTCCGTGACCACGAGCAATCCCGTGGCGCTCTTGACCCGGGCAAGGAGTTTCAACGCCCCGGGCCCGAGTCCCTGAAACGCGTATGGCGATGATCGCGGCTTGAAGGCTCCTCCGCGGAGCAGCCTGGCGCCGGATGCGGCGACGGCCTCGGCGGTGCGCATCAACTGAGATTCACTTTCGACCGCACAGGGACCGGCGATGACCGCGAGCTCGGTGGCCCCCGGAGGGCCCCCGATGGTGACCCCTTCGCCCAGCCGGATGGTCGACCGCTCAGGATGCCATGTCTTCGACGAGAGGACGTACGAAACGGCCGGCTGGACTTCGGCGACGCCGGGAAGTGTCGCGAGTTGCGCGGCCAATCCCGGGTCTGCGTCGGCGCTGAGCGCGAGGTGTCCCGGCTTTCGGTGGGTACGTGGCGCCGATCCCTCGGCCTCGAAAGCGGCCGAAACCCGCTTGAGATCGTCGGACGTCGCGTTGGGATCCATGACCACGAGCATGGCGCGAGCTAGGCCGGGACTTCCGCGGACGGTCCCAGACGGACGCCCACAATGGTGGAGACACCCGGCTCCTGCATGGTGACGCCGTAGACGGCGTCGGCGGCCTGCATGGTGCGCGGGTTGTGCGTGATGACCACGAATTGCGTTTCGTTCTTGAACTGCTCGAGGAGGGTGGTGAACCGGTGAACATTGGAATCATCCAACGGAGCATCGACTTCGTCCATCAAACAGAAGGGGTTCGGTTTGGTCAAGTAGATACTGAAGAGCAGTGAAACCGCAACGAGCGTCCGTTCTCCCGTCGACAGCAGGTGGATACGCTGAGTCCGCTTTCCCCTTGGGGCGGCACTGATATCGATTTCACTCTCCAGCGGGTCGTCAGGATCGTTCAACCGGAGGTAGCACTCGCCACCACCAAACAGGGTGTGGAACACTTTCTCGAAGTTCGTCTGGATGGCGGCGAAGGTTTCGAGGAAGAGGGCTTTGGCGGTTCCGTCGATCTCCCTGATCGCTTGCAGCAGCGATTGACGGGCGGCCACCAGGTCGTCCCGCTGCCCAGTGAGGAACTCGAGGCGCTTGACCTCTTCGGCGTGCTCCTCCGTGGCAAGGGGGTTCACGGGACCCATAGCCTCCAAACTCTGGTCGATGCGTGCGGACTCGGACTCCAGGGTCTCGAGATCCAAATCGAGCAGTTCCACACGGTCCAAGAGCGATTCGAGCGAAGCATGCCATTCGGTCTCGATGCGTTCCCGAATGCTCCGACGCGAGGCGCTGACGTCGGCGAGTTCCAGTTCCAGACGGTGGTGTTCTGCCGTCAGAAGTTCGACGCTGGCGCGGAGATCAGCCACCGTCCCCTCACTGATCTGCAGGGCGGCCTCCTGCTCGCGGAGCATTTCCTCGGCTTGGGCCGTCGCCACGGTGAGGGCTTCCACCGACACCCGTCGCTCGTCCAACTGTGCCTCCCAGGCGGCATGTCGCGACTCCAGTTCTGCAATCTCCTGAGTCAAACGGTCGCGTTCCGCGGTGAGGTCCTTGGTGGCGTGCGCGGTTTCCTCCACAGTTTGGGAAGCCCGGTTTGCCCTCTCGATCAACGCTTGGAGCCGGGCGCTGGTATGGGCATCCTGCACCTGCCAGTGGAGTCTTGCCTCTCGGGTGGACTCCACCTCGTGTTCTGCGCCAGTGAGTTGTTGACGAGCGTCCTGTAGCGCTTCCTCGAGTTCTCCTCGCGTCACGTCTCCCGTCGCAAGACCCTGATCGACTTCGGCGAGACGGTGCTCCGCTTGGCCAATTCGCTCTTGTATTCTGGCGAGTTGAAGTTCGGCATCGGAGGTTTCCCGTGTCAGGGCCGCCACGAGACGGGCGGCATCCTCCCGGGCTCCCACCGCCTCTCGTTCGGCTTCCGCGCACCGGGTCACCCGTTCGGAGGCGGATTCCACTTCGGTTTCGAGGCCGACCAGCCGTGCGCGCGTCTCGTCCAGTCTCCGACGAATGTCGTCGAGTGCCTTCTCCTGGCTCGAGACGGCCTCCACCAGGTCCACGAGTTCGGCGCGCCGTCGCAATGGCCCGCTGGGGGATGCCACTCCACTGAGGTACACCGCTCCACTGGCTCGGCGAAGGGCTCGCCCCGTCGCTTCCAGGGCCTCAGAGCCACCGACCAGTGCCTCGACCCAGGCCGCTGCAACGGGCTCTGCTTCGAGCTTTCCCGTGAGTGGGTGACCCGACGGTGCATTCTTGGAGGGCCCAGGATTGACCGGCAGCAGTACCAGAGCCCCAGGCTCGGCCCCCTCATGCCAGACACGGATCCTCTCCATCGTGGCCCAGTCACGCACGAGAACTGCGTGTACCCAATCGCCGAGCAGTCGTTCGGCCAACTCCGCGTTTTCCCCATCCGTTCTCAGGAAGTCGCTCAAGGGCCCGAGGATCGCTCCGTCGAACTGGTCCCTGACTTCCAGCAGTGCCGCCGCTGCAGGGGCCAACCCAACGCGGTCCCGTTCTAGTTCTTCGAGCGCGTGTCGGCGCGCGGATAGTTGCGCGAGCGTCTCCTGCGTTTGCCTGAACACCACCCGGTCACTCGCCTCGTGCTCCCTGGTTTCCGCCAGCAGGTGGCGAAGTCGCTCGGCATCCGAGCCAGCCTCCTTGGCCTCCCGCGTGCGGGCCTCGGTCGTTGCAGTCGCTTCCTGGTGCCTGGCCGTCGCGACGGTGAGGTCGTTCCTCTGGGCCTCGAGGTGTCCGGCGGCAACGTCAGCTCGCTCCCGGAGGCTGGCTAGTTCGGTATCGAGGGCCGAGCGCTCACCATCGAGCGAGCGAATCATCTGAAGCTGCGCCTGCAGGGTCTCCTCCAACCGTCGGACTTCGGTCCGATAGGTATTGAGGCGCTCCCGTGCGGCTGCTTCGAGGGTCGTGTGCCCGGAGAGTTCCTCACTGATCTGGGCGTAATGCCTCTCGGTGTCGGCTCGCTCCGTTCCGGCGATTTCGCCTTCCTGCCTTGCCAGCTCCCCCCGTTGATCGAGCAGTGCGCGTTCTTCCTCCACCCGGACGCGACGGGCCGTCGCTGCGGTCAAGCGCTCGGAAGCGATGGTGATGTCTGCTTCGAGCTTCGCCAACGCGACCTGCGCGTCCGCCAGGGACTTCGCGATGCCAGCCCGATGGCTTTCGGCGCTGGATCGGCTCCGTGCCAGGGCGTCGTGCTCCTTGCTGCGGGTCCCGAGGGTGGCTCTGAGTTCCGGGAGTTCCTGCTCCAGCTCGGCATGACGGGTCGCGAGGCCTTGGGCCTGGTCCGTGAGATGATCGAGCATGCGTTGAGCCAAGGTGACTTGCAGGAGGAAACGCTCCTCGGTCAGCTTGGCATGGCGCTCGGCCTTGCCCTTCTGGCGGGCCAAACTCCGAATCTGAGACTGGACTTCACTGAGCAGATCGTCGAGGCGCTGCAGATCAGCCGCAGTCTCCTCGAGGCGCCGTTCTGTCGCGTGCTTGCGATCGCGGTAGAGGCCGATTCCGGCGGCCTCCTCGAAGAGGGTTCGCCGCTCGTCGGCGCGGTCGGACAAGAGCAGGTCGATCATCTTGGCCTCGATGACGACTCCAGAGTCACTCCCCATCCCCGTCCCGCGCAGCAGATCCTGGATGTCGCGGAGGCGGACCGGAGCGTTGTTCAGGAGATAGTCGCTGTTTCCCGACCGTGAGAGCCGGCGGGTGATCACGACTTCTTGATAGGCGATCGGGAGAGAGCCGTCGGAGTTATCGAGGTAGAGCGAGACCTCGGTCACGTTGACCGGCCGCCGACGTGCGGAACCCTGAAAGATCACGTCCTCCATCTTCCCGCCGCGCAGCAGGCGGGCCGACTGCTCACCGAGCACCCAGCGGACAGCGTCCGAGATATTGGACTTCCCACAACCGTTGGGGCCAACGACGGCGGTTACACCCGATTCGAATTCGAGGGTCAGCGTATCGGCGAACGACTTGAAGCCGGAGAGTTCCAGCTTGGTGAGCTTCATCGAGGATCCCGTTCGAGGGCCGGATCATTCACGGGCAACCGCCCGGGCACGGGCCAAAGATAGCAACGCGCGGAGTCGAACGAGAGCCCCCGAAACAGGATTAGGGCCTGTTCGCCTGGGGCCCGGTCACGGTGAAATAGGGTCGTCCCAAGCCTCGCCCGGCTTCTTCGGCCTGGTCCCGCGTGTCGAATGGGCCGATGACCACCCGATATCCATCAGTCAAACCCGTCGGGCGCCAGACGGTCGCTCGCAGCCCATCCTTCACGAGTTGATCGGCCAGTTCCCGGGCCCAGACGGGGCTCTGCGAACTACTGATCTGGAGGAAGAATGTCGGGCCGCTACTCGGGCGGTCCCGCTGAGTCAGTAAACTCGAGTCCTGGAGGGCCGATGCCTCCTCGAGCGCGGCGGCGAAGGCCCTGGCGCGTTGGGGAGGAACCCAGGGGATCGCGAGCCAGGTATCGACGGCGCCCCCGGGAACCCGCGCCACCGGTGTCGGCAGAGACCCGGAGAGGTTCCATCCCACCACGTCCTGCCCCTCGACCGTCAGGAGTGACGCCGCTCCCGCCACCAGAGGCAGGGTAGGGCCCCAGGATGAAGGCAAGGCGCTGGTGGGCGCATTGAGGGTCGCGAGATCCATGACCCACACCGAGTCGGCCCCGGTCGGGCGAATCAACATCCAGCGCCCGGAGGGGTCGGGGCGAAGCCGATCACCGGGTCCCGGGAGGTCGATGATCTTGACTCGAGCGGCCGTGAACCGGTTGAAGACGACGATCTGGGCATCTGAGGTGAGCAGATACAGCCGGTGTCCCGATGGGCTGAACGCGAGGTCGATGGCGGGTGCCGGCAGGACGAATCGCTCCGACCGCTCAGGATCCCTGGGCCGGATCAGGCGCACTTCCTTCTCGGACGCGGAGGCCACCATCTCGCCCCAGGTCGTCGCCGTAACCGGCCCTGGTTTGATGGTTACCGGTGAGCCAGGCTGTTCTGGTGATTGGAGACTGAGGGTGAGTGTCGAGTCCTCACTGAGGGTCACGACCTGTCCATTGAGTGTACCGAACATGGCTGGTGGCGGCTCGGAGAAGACCGCTTGGAACGTCGTGGTCGTGCGGCGTGCAATCCTGATCAGCTCCCCCGCGGAGGTGACGGCAAAGGCCGCCCCATCGGGCCCCACGGCTGCGGCTCGGGTGTCCTCAATCACTGGCCGCGTGACTCCCGCCTCGAGATCGAGAGTGGAGAGCCGGTTCTCCCGATCGAGGAAGTAGATCAGACGCTGGTCGAGATCATATCCGAGTGGCTGGGCGACGGCCGGGACATTGCCGGCGGACTGCCATCCCGACGGCTGCAGACTGTCGGTCGAGTACGCGAGGACGACCCCTGTTCGCGCGGGAAACCTGAGCAGGCTCGCAGACAACGAAACGGCCGGGAGGGGTGGTGGTACGGCATCCGTTCCACCTCCACAGCCGGCCAGGAACATGCCAAGAATGCACCCCTGACCCCGCAATCCCTTGATCAGAAGACGGGCCCCAGGCTCAGGGTCCAGAGGTGGTTGACTCTCGGCCGATTCAAGGGGAAGGTGTATTCCAATCGCATGGGCAAGAAGCCGAGCAGATTCCACCGGGCCGAAAACCCCCATGAACTGACGGGTGAGCGCACCTCCGGAATGCTGATGTTGCCTTCCATGTCGTAGGTCGGAAGGTAGGGATCGTCGGGGTCACGAGAACGCGTCAGGGTCGAGCCATCGTTCCAGACGAGACCGGCATCGAAGAAGGCGGCGACCTCGAATCCAGGAAGCGGGATGGGTAGCAGGGTCAGAAACTCGTTCATCAGTGGCACACGCAACTCTGCATTGAACACGGCGATCTGTGAGCCGAGGAGATTGTTGACCGAACACCCGGTGGCCGTGGACGATATCTGGCGGCATTCCGCTCGGTCATACGATCCGTAGGTGTGGCCACGAAGCAGGTCGGGATTGCCGGCAAACAACTGAAACTGCTCAGCGTCCCGGCCGGTGCGGCCGAAATACAGCAGCCGGGTTGCGAGTATGACAGGCCCACCGACACGATCGTACCGCCGGAGGTCAACGGTGCCCTGCGTGAACTTCCAGGCTCCCACGCTCTGAGCGATCTCGATACGGCTCCGTCTCCCCATCAGCGGTCCGACCCATCCCGAGAGGGAGTTGTCGAACACCAGTGCCACGGAGGGCATGACGAAGCTTCGGGTGCCCAGGCGGTCCGTTTGTTGTCTGGCGAGGTCGGTTGGGAAACCCGTCCGGCGATCAAACGGCTCGATGAACGACAACACGTCGTCCTGCACATTCACCACTTGCGCCCCGAACTCGACTCTGCGGAACCGATTCATCGGGTAATACAGCGAGGCGAATCCGGTCCGGTAGATCAGTCTTCGGTACTGGGTGACGTAGTTCAGCTCATCAGGGTTGTTGGGATTGTCCCCGTTTGTGATTCCTTGCTGCCCGTAGAGATAGTACGGTTGCTGGGAAACCCCGGCGGTCCACTGGAGCCGTGACTTGAGGTTGACGTACTGAGCGAGGAGACTGGTTTCGGTCAATCGTCCATTGAGCGTCGTGGAGAAGATCAACTTCTGATCGCCAAGCATATCGCCCATGACGACCGTCGCCTGACCGTACACGGCTCTGCCGAAATTGTCACGGGCGTAGCCGATAGTTGGCTGGCTCACATACTCAGCCTGGAACTTGACCTTGTAGGGTCGGTGCAAGAATTCGTTGGTATCCGGGAGGAGGTACCCAGTCGAGTCGAGGATGCGGGCAATGGATACCGGCTCGGGGCCACGTAGGCTGTCGGGAACGACCCCCAGGGAGTCCGTCGGCCGGAATCCCTCATCGGAGCGATATACCGAAACACTGCTGAGGACTCCCGACGGTTTGGGAGCCTCGACGACGGCCCGGCGTGGCGTGGGGCTGGGTCGATCGGCCAGGGCGGGGGTTGCGGGCGCAGCACCGGTAATCCCCGCGATGAGTGTCGGCGCCACTTGTCGTTGGTACGGTGCCTTCTTGAGCAATCGGGGGCTGCTGACGCTGTAGACGTCGTACTTTCCTTGCTCAAAGTAGACAAAGGCCAGACGATCCGAACCCGTCGACCAGGAAAGAGCGGGGCTCAGCGCAGTTATCCCTTCCACACCTGTGTAGAAGTCGGAAATCTGATAGATCTCCTGATCTTCGAATTCGTACAGGAAGATGTTGTTGACCCCGGTGCGGTTGGACACGAAAGCAATGGTTCGCCCATCCTCCGACCACTGCGGACTCACGTTCTTCCCTTCCTCCATCCCAGGGAGAAACCGGATTTCCCCGGTGTCCATTTCGTAGAGGGCGATCTTGAAGTTTTCCCAGTGCAGCTGATCAAAATCGGTGGTCGGGCCTCGGTCGGTGACAAAGGCCACCATCTTTCCATCTGGAGACCATGCTGGGTGGAGGTCGGCCGCTCGATCGTTCGTGAGCTGTCGCATGTCCGTCCCATCGACGGACACGGTATAGAGATCAGAGAGACCCCCATTGAGGCCTGAGAATACGAGTCGGGTCCCGTCGGGGCTCCACGTGGGAGTGGTGATCCCCGCGACCGGCAACCGGATGCGGCGGACCTCCTTGTTCCGTCTGGGATCGACGATCACGAGGTCGTCCTGGCCCTCTCGCTTGGCGGCGAAGGCCAGGAGCTTCCCGTCCGGCGACCAACTGGACGACGAGTTGATGAAGCGATACGTCTCGTAGTTTGAACTATACGTCGACTTCAGCAGCCGACGGATCGGTTTACCGGTGTTGCCGTCAGCCAAGTAGAGGTCGACAAAGTAGAAGTCCTTCTCACTGAAGTAGGCGACCAGGGACCCATCAGGTGATAGGGCAGGGGCCAAATGCCAGGTACCCTGAGAGTTGTCCTCGGTGAGGAGTGGGGTCGCCATGGTACGGGCCTTGACCCGGTCACCGATTTCCGGGAGGTACTGCTTCTGGACGGCATCCTGCCACTGGTCGACGAGCACGGGAAAGGCTAGCCCGGTGACGCGCCGGACCGCGGCTTCGATGTTCGAGCCCGTCGCGGCCTTGGTGATCGCCCCGATGGCCTCATCGCCCCACCGTTGCCCGATATAGGAGACCAGGGCGTGTCCGAACCGATACGGGAAGATCCGATAGAAGTCCTGAGGGCTCGGGAGTTCTCCCTCGAGGGCCGCATCCCGGAGCCACATGGCGGTGTGCGGGTCGACCGGTCCCAACGAGACGTACTCCGCCATCCCCTCCCCCCACCACAGCGGCGCGTTGACGCCGATGATTCCCCCCATTCCGGCTGGTCCGCGCCCGCGCGACCAAATGTCGAATTGGAACTGGTGGGTCATCTCGTGTTGCAAAACGTGTTCGGCTTCCTCGTACGACCCCGTCATGGGGAACGTGTTGCGGTGGAAGAGGAAGTCGGTGAACCCTCCGGTCCCTTCGTCGACCTCACCGCCGGCGAGATTGGTCTGTTGAAACTCGGAGTGTGAGCCGTACAGGATGATGGGTTTCCGCTCGACGAACTCGTGGTCGAGGATTTTCGAGATTCGGGTGTACGCGCGTTCGGACATGCGCGCGATGTCCATGGCGGCGAGGTATTCCTGATCGTAATAGTGGACGTCGAAGTGTTGCGTCTGGACGATCTTGAAATTGAACTTCGCGTACTGCACACGGTTGCGACCGAAGTACTGTGCGTGGACCGTAGACGGGATGACGAGGAGGCCCGTGAGGACGGCCGTCGCCAGGCGGAAACCGATCTTTGTCACGAAGTCCTTCCTTTCTCCATCGCCGTCACCCTCCTGAAACGACCGGGGCATCACTCCAGAGCCGCTCGAGCTGATAGAACGCACGCGTCTCCGGGTGAAAAATGTGGACCACGACATCGAGGTAGTCGATCAACACCCATCTGCCTCCGGAGACGCCCTCGAGGTGATGGGCTTGCACGCCCTCACTCTCCAACCTCTCGATCACCGCCTGACCCAGGCCTCGGACGTGGGCCTGGGATGTTCCCGAGGCAATGACGAAGAAATCCGTCGTGTCGGTGATCCCGCGCAGATCCAGGACGGTCGTTTCGGCCCCCTTCCGGTCCTCGAGCGCCTTCAGCGCGAGGCGCGCCGCGCGAGGGAGCGCGCGACGCCGATCACCCACGCTGACTACTCAGGGACAACCGTCACCGTGATCGATGGTATTACCTCCGCGTGAAGCCTGATGGGCACGTGGTGCTCTCCGAGTTCCTTGATCGGATGCTCCAACTCGATCTTGCGTCGATCCACGGTGTGTCCGCGGGCCTCGAGAGCCTCCGCGATGTCCTGACTCGTAATCGACCCGAACAGGCGATCGCCTTCTCCGGCCTTGGCGGTCAGTTGCATGTTGACCGCGCTAAGAATGGTGGCCAGCTCCTCTGCCTGGGCCTTCTCTGCATCTGCATGCGCCTTGCGCGATCGGGTTTCCGCCGCGATACGCTTCTTGTTCCCTTCCGTCGCTTCGTAGGCCAATCCCTTCGGGAGGAGGAAATTGCGGGCATACCCGGGTTTGACGCGGACCAGGGCCCCGGCCTTGCCGAGCGATGTCACATCTTCTCGCAGAATCACTTCAATCATTGCCTTTGTCTCCAGAAGGCGCCGGCTTGATGAACCGACGCAGGTCGAGCCACGTATCGGCCAGCCCGGTGATCAGGGCGAGCCCAATGGCGTATGGTAACAAGAAAACAGCGGTGAGGAATAGGGCGATGCGGACAGCGCCGGCCCGCTGACGCACAGCACTGACCGCGATGGCCGCTCCCCGTGCCGCATACAGCCCCACCCAGATGACCGTGAGATTCGCGACCAGGTCTCCAGCCGGAGGGGGCAGCGTGATCAGCCCGAGCCCAAAGGTGGCGACCGCCCCCCAAATCAGATGGTCGTTGAACCGGAAGGTTAGAAAGGATCCGGGCGCGCTCCCGACCGGCCTGACCGCGACTTGATGGGCCACTGCGGTGGCCACCAGCCCGGCGAGCACCGCGCAGAGGACCCCAATGGCCGGGTAGACCCTCGCCATCCACTCAACGGTGGTGGCCATGTCGGCGGTTTGTTCGAGGCTCAGCGGTGCCTGGGCGAGCAGCATCCGCATGGCCTCCTGGAATTGCGACTCGAAGGAGAGTCGTACCGCCTCCCAGGTCAGGCCGGTGGATACCACCCAGGCGGACACGGCGGCGAAGGCGAAGCCGGCCGAGACTCCAGCGCGAACGGCCGGGCGTTGTTGATCCCACAGTGTGAGCATCAGGATGGCACCGGTGAACACGATGCCCCCCGCCCGAACCAGGTCCTGGCCGAGCGTCGCCGGGCCATAGAGGAATCCCACCAAGCTGACGAGGAGCGCCAGTGCCGTCCAGATCCGTTCGCGCCAGGTCGACGGGCGGGCCAGCAGGAGCTGCCCTGCCAGGGGACCGGCAAGAAAAATCGGCGGGATGGGGAGGACCAGAAACGCGGCGAGGGCTCCTAGGAGCCCTCGCGGGAGCCGGGCCCGCCCGGTCGTTGACGACGACGGTTCGGACTCGGGGGTCAGTTTCCGTGTCCCTTGATGTACGGCAACAGGGCCAGGTACCGAGCACGCTTGATCGCGACGCTCAACTGGCGCTGGTGCCTCGCCGATACCCCCGACAGCCGGCGGGGGAGGATTTTTCCTCGCTCCGTGATGAATCGCGACAGGAGCTTTTCGTCCTTGTAATCAACGACTCGGATCCTGAGTTCGGCGATCGGATCGCCACGTTTCATTCGCATTAGTCGTCCTCCTCGTCCATGTCGTCACCACGGGCAACGATCTCGACTGGTGGCGTTGGGGGGGTATCATTGAGCACCACGAGGAACCGCAGCACTCCCTCATCGAGCCGCAGGGCACGCTCGAATTCGGGGAGTAACGCGGGGTCGGTCTCGAAGGTGGCTACGACGTAGTACCCTGTCTGCTGCTTCTTGATCGGATAGGCCAGCGTACGCCGTCCCCAGACGTCGAGTTGGGGGGGCTCGGCGCCCGAGACCTGGATCAGGGCATGGAATGTGGTGAGTTTCTCGGTGATCGTCTCGTCTTCGAGGGCACTATCGAAGATATAGACCACCTCATAGGGGCGAGTCATGGCACCTTCCTTTGGACGTAAGCTCCGGGTCCAGGTGGAGGCCCGGAGAGGCAATTGTCGAACGGGGAGAAAGCTAGCCCATTCCAGCCGAACGGGGTAGCCTTGACCTGGCTCACCTTCACATCCTTGCCATATGACTTCACTCCGCGTTGTCAGGCTCGCTGGCCTTGGGTTGGTTCTCGCCACCACTTCCCTGTGGTCCCAGGCCAGTGGGGCGGAAGGTCGGGTCGTGAGCAGTTCGGGGAATGCTCTTTCCCAGGCCGATCTCATTTTTCATCGCGCCGACCAGTCGGTTGCAGCGCGGGTGACCACGGATGCCTCTGGGGCATGGCGCGTGACCTTGGCTGCAGGGACTTACGACCTGCTCGTCCGCCGACTTGGGTACCGTCCCGCATCGGAACGGATCGACGTTCCGGCGGCGGGTTTCGTGCGTCGAACCCTCGTCCTTCAGCCGGTGGCTCTCTCTCTCGATTCTCTGGTCGTCAGCGCCCCTGCGGTGCGAATCTCCACACGCGACACCGAACTGCGAAGCCGAATGACCGTCCGCGAGGTCGCTCTGCTGCCGACTGCCTTCGAGACGCGGGACCTGGTGGGATTCACACCCGGAGCCAGGCCGAATCAGATCTGGGGTGGCGCATCCGATCAGGCCAACAGTTACCTGCTCGATGGTGCAGTAATGACCCACCCCGGGCTCGGCGGCGCCTTCTTCCTGCCCAGCGTCAGCTGGGTCGAATCGGTCGAGGTCCGTGGGCTCGGTGCAGGTGCCGATCAGGGGAGCTTCCAGGGCGGCATGGTCGACATCGTGACCCGTTCTGGTGGAAATGCTGTGGGAGGGGCATTTCGGACGGCCCTCGAGTCGCATCGCTTGAACGGCTCGAACTTCATACCCGGAGAAATCGGTCGCGAACTGGCCTCGCGGTATGAAATCGATACCCAGCTTCGAGGCCCCCTCGTCCGAGATCGTCTCTTCTATGCGGTCTTTGGCCATCTGATCAGGGAGGAAACGCGGGTCCTGGACCAATTGAGTCCCGTGGTGGGAGGGCTGTCTCCCCAACCGCCAACCCAGACGGAGGGACGCTGGCTCGCCAAGCTCGATTGGCGACCGGATAGCAACAACGAGGTGCGCTTCAACGTCGCTGGTCGGATCATCGATGGTGAGCGATGGAACCAGACCGGGTACGAGGCGCCCGAGGCCACTTCCCGACGTGAGCAACGTACCGTGACCTTCGGGGCCAACTGGCAGCGGACCTGGTCGCCTCGGAGCGCCATCGAGGTTCGATTCGGTGGCTACCTCTCCGAAGACCAGAGCGATCCCTATGGCGCGCGGAATCTCCCGAGTCTGCAGACCCTCGAGCGGATCGATCCCTCCGTCTATCGGAACTCGGTGTTCCGATCCCGCAGCGTGCCGACCAGTGTCGATGTGGGGGTGAAGTGGACTGTCCGGCGGTCGGTGGGAGGGATGGAACACGAGCTTCTTCTGGGTGCTGAGTACGTGTGGGGCTCCTGGGATTTCGATCAGATCAGGAACGGGGGAATGACCTGGCGACCATTCCGACGCGAAGGGTTGGACCCCTCCGTTCCCGCGACCTGGTCGAGTACCAATCGCGTCAACACCGGGTGGGGAGGCGAAGTCCACATTGCTTCGGCCGTCCAAAACGGTGCGGTCTTCCTTCAGGATCATGTGCAGGTCGCCTCATGGCTCCGAATCAACCCGGGGATCCGGTATGGGGTGTCCCGCGGCGCCCTGACTCCCGTGGATGGCCCCCGTTTCACGGCCGTGAAGGATGAGATTCTCGACCCCCGAGTCGGGGTCGTGCTCGATCTTGATCGAAAGGGTGGCCTGGTGCTCAAGGGACACTGGGGCCTCTACCACCAGGCCATGTTCGCTTCGCTTTTCGACCGTGTTGTGGGAGCGGGAGCCTACAGCAACGAGGAAGTGTGGGCCTATTCCGGGCCTGGCATCACCGATCCGGGACAGACATTCAGCGTTGACCAGCGCGACGCGCTCGCGAGGTCCGGTCAGTTCACGCTGGAGGAGCTCATTCGGCTCGACCAGGAGGGGGTTATCGAGGACTACCGGCAGCCGTACGTGGACCAGAAGGTCCTCTCGCTCGAGAAGACGGTAGGTACCCGGTGGAAAGCCTCGGCAGCGTACGTCTGGCGGACAAACAAGAACATGGTGGCGCTGGTGGACAAGAACCTCGCGAGTAACTACACCGTCTACGAAGACGTCGAGGTCTTGAACCGTATCTTCGGGCCCATCATTTGGGACGGTAGACCTCTGGTGCTCGATCGGGTGGCCATCTCGAACGAGGACATCATCCGGAATTGGCAGCTCTTCTCTTCCGACGTCAATCCCGACCCCGATCGTCTTGCCCCGGGGTTCAGCCGTGCCGAATTGGCCGCACTTCGCTACGAACCGGATCTCGTCTTGACCAGCCAGCCGGAGGCACGACGCGAATTCAAACAGCTTCAAGTTCAAGTGGAGGCCCGGTACCCGACATGGTGGTTGGGAGCGGGGGTGACCTGGACGTCACTCAAAGGCAACCTCAACACGGTCACCGGGCCGGATGACTTCACCAACGGAGGTCCGGGGCCGTGGGTTCGACTCAACGAGCAATACAATTCCTTTGGCGACTTGAGTAACCAGAGTCTCGTTGAGGCGAAGTTGCAAATCGGAGGCATACTCCCGGCGGGTTTTCGGGGAGGGATCTTTGCCACCTACTTTACCGGTGATCACCGGACTCCAACGATCACGCTCTCGAATCTGTTCGTCGAGCTTCAAGTGCCTCGTGAAGGGGCGACCGACCCCAACGCGGTCGACCCCATCCGATGGTGGTTCTTGAACGGGACAAGCGGTCACCGGATCTTCATCCAGCCGCGCGGGAAGTTCAGTCTTCCCGCCCAGGGTCTCCTCAACACCCACCTCGAGCGCAGCTTTGTCCAAGGAGGGTCCGAAGTCGTGATCAGCATGGACCTGTTCAACGTTCTCGGCGCCCAAACCGTCACCGATATCGAAACCGCGCTCAACACCGCGGTGAATTTCCTGACGAGCGACTTTGGCCGCGTGCGTGGGCGCGTGGCACCACGCACCGTTCGGTTCGGCGCCGCAGTCCGTTTCTGATGGATATTCCGAGATGATCGTGCTCGAATCGGTGCAGGTGGGTCACCTGCGAACCGCCGGGACGCCAAACGCGAGCGATCCTTTTGATCGGCCTTGGACGAGCGGCATTTGGAAGGAACCGGTGGTGGGTCCTGTATCCGTTGGGCGAGAGGGCCTGGAGGGCGACCAGATAGCGGATCGCCGCCATCATGGCGGAACCGAGCGCGCCATCCTGATGTATGCCGGAGATCACTACCCGCGTTGGCGATCAGAGTGGGGGCGAAAGGACGTTGGCCCGGGCAGCTTCGGGGAGAACTTGACGGTCCGTGGCGTCACGGAGTCGACGGTGTGTGTGGGGGACGTCTTCAGGATCGGGGAAACTCACCTCGAAATCTCCTCCCCGCGAGCGCCCTGCGACACCTTGGCCCGGCGTCATGGTCGTCGGGATCTCGTCACGGTGGTACGCGCAAACCACCGGCACGGGTGGTATCTCAGAGTGCTCCGGGGGGGGAACCTCGAGTCGGGTCAGGCCGTCGAGTTACTCGACCGCCCGTATCCACAGTGGACCATCACCAGGGCGGCGCACGTATACTGGAATCGCACCACCCTCATGGAGGAGGCACGATTGTTGGCGGAGTGTGGTGCACTCATCCCCGAATGGCGGGAGCGCCTGGTGAAAGAGGGAGGAGGCTAGCGGCACCCTCGCGGACTACTGGCCCATGCGCAGGAACCAGGGTGCCAGCACGAGAGACACAACGCTCATCAGCTTGATGAGGATGTTCATCGCCGGTCCCGACGTGTCCTTGAAGGGATCGCCGACCGTGTCACCGACCACCGCGGCCTTGTGTGAGTCCGAACCCTTGCCGCCGTGGGCTCCTCCCTCGATGTACTTCTTGGCGTTATCCCATGCGCCACCCGCATTGGCCATGAAGAGGGCCATCATCACGCCCGTGACCGTGGCTCCAGCGAGCAACCCGCCGAGCGCACGAATTCCCAGCAGTGATCCGACGACGACCGGCAGGGCGACCGCGGAGATTCCTGGTACGATCATCTCCCGCAGAGCGGCTCGCGTCGAGATGTCTACACACCGGGCGCTGTCGGGTTTGACCCCTTCCTTGCCTTCGAGGAGACCCGGGATCTCCCGGAATTGCCTGCGAACTTCTTCGACCATGCCCTGCGCTGCACGCCCCACCGCGGTCATGGTCGAGGCGCCAACGAAGAACGGCATGACACCCCCGATGAGGAGGCCGATCACGACCATGGGGTCGAGGAGGTTCAGCCCTTCCTCGTGAAGGCCCACCGCGGTCGCGTACGCGCTGAAGAGCGCCAGGGCCGTCAGTGCGGCCGACCCGATGGCGAACCCCTTACCCATCGCGGCGGTGGTGTTGCCGAGGGCATCGAGGCCATCGGTGATCTTCCGGACTTCCGGCCCGAGGTGACTCATTTCGGCGATCCCGCCTGCATTGTCTGCGATCGGCCCGTAGGCATCCACCGACATGGTGATCCCAACGGTGGCAAGCATGCCGACCGCCGCGATGGAGATCCCGTACAACCCTGCGACCTGGTGGGCCACGAAAGTCGTCCCAGCGATAAGAAGGACCGGGATGATGGTGCTCTCCATCCCCACGGCGAGTCCGCTGATGATATTCGTGGCCGGACCGGTATTTGATGATTCCGCGATGCGACGGACGGGAGCGGCGGAGGTGTAATACTCGGTGGCGAGCCCAATGAGCACCCCTGCCAATGTCCCGGCCAGGACGGCCCAGAACGGACCGAAGTCACCCGAACCGGTCATGCCGAGCGGCATGGCCTGGGTGAGGAAGTAGGCAAAGATCAGGAACAGGAGGGCGCCGATGAAGCTGACCTGCCGGAGCGCGGTCGCGGGATTCCCCTTGGCGAGGACGCGCATGATGAGGGCCGAGACCAGCGAAGCGATCAACCCCGCAGCAATGTACGAGATGGGGAGAAGCATGGCCGTCAGACGGTTGCCATCCGGCACATCGGATGAGGTGGCAGCGAGAGCGATGGTGGCGATGACCGAGCCGACGTAGCTCTCGAAAATGTCCGCACCGAGGCCGGCAACGTCGCCCACGTTATCGCCCACGTTATCGGCAATGGTGGCGGGGTTCCGCGGGTCGTCCTCCGGGATGCCGGCCTCGACCTTGCCGACCAGGTCGGCGCCAACGTCGGCGGCTTTGGTGTAGATCCCACCCCCAACCCTGGCGAACAGGGCAATCGAAGAGGCCCCCATCGCGAAGCCCGAGATGATCTCCGAAAAATCCCGGGCGTTGGCGGCGACTTCCGCTCCTCCGAGCGTCATGAAGACCAGCGCGATCCCGGCCAGCCCGAGCGAGGCGACGGCCAGTCCCATGACGGAACCGCCGGAAAACGCAGCCCGGAGGGCCGCGGCCTGTCCCGAGCTTCGTGCCGCCTCTGCCGCGCGAACATTCGCCGCGGTCGCTCCCTGCATGCCAATCCATCCGCTCGCAATGGAGCAGAGACCACCAAGGATGTAGGCCAGGGCGGTCTTGGTTCCAATGGCGGCACCGAGCAGCACGGCCACCACCGCGAGGAACGGGAGCAAGACCAGGTATTCCCGACGGAGGAAAGCCATGGCGCCTTCATGGATTTGGGCGGCGAGTCCCTGCATGATCGCCGATCCATCGGGCAGCTTCTTGACTCCGAAGAAGGTGAGAGCGACACCGGCGAGGCCGATGAGGCCAATCACGAATGCGTAGAGTGCGAGTGAACTAGTCATGGCCTCAAAGGGGTAGAGGTCAGCGATTGAATCGGTTCATGGCGATCTCGATGCCGTCGGTCAGCCAGCACTCCACTGCCTCCGTCATCGTCTGCATCAGTTCATCGATGGTCCGACGTTCCTCGGGCTCACATTCGTCCAGCACGTAGTCGGCGCGGTCCCCGAGTCCGGGCGGGAGCGGCCCGACACCGATCCGAAGCCGGGGGTACTCACGAGACAGCAGAGCGGCTTCGATGCTCTTGAGTCCGTTGTGGCCCCCATCCGAACCCGCCGCGCGCAGCCGGAATCGACCCACGGGAAGCGCGACCTCATCCACCAGCACGAGGAGCTCTCGCGTCGGGTCGAAGGACTCGGATGCACGAAGCGGGGCGAGTACCGCCCCGCTTCGGTTCATGTACGTCTGAGGCTTCACGAGTCGCACCTTGTATCCCTCGTGAGTCCCCTCCGTCAGGCGACACCACCGCCCCCGTCGCCAAGGGGCCAGCGACCAACGCGCCGCCAGCGCGTCCGCCAGCCAGAAGCCCGCGTTGTGACGAGTGTCTGCGTACTCCTGGCCGGGATTCCCGAGGCCCAGGATCGTATGCAGAGGTTAGTCCTCGTCTTCCTCTTCCGCCTTCGGCTTGCGGATGAGTTCGGGTTCAGCGGCCTCCTCCTCATCCGCCACCGCGCCCTCGGCCGCTTCGACCGCCGGGGCTTCCTCCACCCGTGGCGGCACGACCGTGCAGACGACCCGGTCGCCGTCGCTCAGGATTTCCGCGTTGGGGACGGTGAGCTCGCGGACGAAGACCACCGAGCCAATCTCGAGTTCACTGACATCGACATCGATATGATCGGGGAGGTCGGCCGGGAGTACCTCAATCTCTAGCTTATGGAGGAGATGGTCGAGCACGCCCGCAAAGTTCCGGACGCCCGAGGGTACGCCGATGAGGTGAATCGGCACATCCACGGTGATCTTCTCTCCTGCCTGCACTTCGTAGAAGTCGAGGTGAATGACCGAGCTCGGTCGCAGCGGGTCGCGTTGCACTTCCCGGATCAGGGCCTTGACCGGCTGCTGATCGTCGACCGCAAGATCGATCATGGTGGCCCCGGATCCGATCGCCGCAAAGAGCCGCTCGACGGCCTTGGCGTCGAGCGCCAAAGACTGTGCTTCCCGGTGGTGTCCGTACACCACTGCAGGGAGCTTGCCCGCTCGCCGCAGCGCCCTGGCAGCACCTTTTCCATTGTTTGCGCGGACCGTTGCCGCGAGCGTCGCCTTCGTTGCCATGGTGTTCGTTCCTTCGTTGTCGACTAGTCGAACAGCGAGCTCACCGAGAGATCGCTGTGAGTGTACCCGATCGCTTTAGCCAGCAGCGGGGCGATCGACAGCACCTTCAGTTTGTCGAATCGCCGGTCCGGTGGAATCTCGATCGTGTTGGTGACCGTGACTTCCTCGACCGGTGCCTCGGAGAGCCGCTGGGCTGCCGGACCCGAGAGTAGAGCATGCGTCGCGGCAATGTAGATCTTTTCCGCCCCGAGTCGCTTGAGTGCGTATACCGCCTCGGTCATGGTGCCGCCGGTGTCGATCATGTCGTCGGGGATGAGGCAGTCGCGCCCTGCGACATCGCCGACAACGTTGACTGCTTCCGCTTCGTTTGCCGCCGTGCGCCGCTTGTCGATGATGGCGAGTGAAGCATCGAGGCGTTTGGCAAAGCCCCGGGCCATCTTCGCAGCCCCAACATCGGAGGCGACGACCACCAAGTCCTTGAACGTCTTCTTCCGGTAGTAACTCACGAATACCGGTGCGGCGTACAAATGGTCGACTGGCAGGTCGAAGAACCCCTGGAGCTGGTGCTGGTGGAAGTCGATCGCCAATACACGATCGGCCTCCAGCGACACGAGGTTGGCCATCAGCTTCGCACTGATGGCGACGCGGGGCTGGTCCTTCCGATCCTGCCGTGCGTAGCC
>QKDC01000005.1 GCA_003246755.1 Gemmatimonadota bacterium
CGGGGGAACGTCGCTCAGTGTCTTCTACGCAATCTGTTGCCTGCTTGGATTTGCCACGGGATACTGGGCGGTCTTCATGACCATCGCCTCCGAGCAGTTCGGCACTAACCTCCGGGCGACAGCCACCACGACGGTGCCCAATTTCGTGCGAGGCTCCGTGGTGCCCGTGACATTCGCGTTCCAGGCAGCCCGAACACCGCTCGGGCTCGTCGGGTCGGCTATCGCCGTTGGACTGCTCGTGTTCAGTGTTGCGCTGTTGGCGCTGGCGAGTCTCGACGAAACCTACGGGAAGGACCTGGACTTCCTGGAAACGTGAACTCCTCTCCTCCGCTCCAAGAGTTCGGGGCGGAGAAGAGGAGCTGGAGGGAGCAGAATCCGCTGGGCCGTCGGCTAGGGTGAGATGAACACGCCGGTCATTCCCCGCTCCGTCAACAACCTGTTGAAGGCCGGAAGGTCCGAGGCCATCAAGGCCTCGTAGGCGGCCTTGAGTTCATTCAGCTGCGCTTTGAGCATGGTTGCCACTTCACCCTGTTGCACGGTTGGGGCAAAGTCCGAGCTCTCCATCCCCCCAGCGACGTAGCCGAGCTTGCTCATGAGCTTCGACGGGTAGCGGATTCCATCCTGCCCCCGGCCCGTCAACTGCAATTGAGTCAACTCTCCCTCGACGGCGATGATCTTGGCGTTCAGCGAATCCGCGGCGGCCCGTACCGCGTTTGCCTTGTCATCATCACCGAGTACTCCCTTGATCGACACCAATTGGGCGCGCACGACCTCCATCGCGTTGATCATCTCGACGCCCTGTTTGTAGTCCTCGCGGATGTTCTTCAAGGTCGCGAATTGCGTCTGGATCTCCGCCTCGCTCCCTCCCGATGCGGGGTCTTTGAGCACGACGAGAGGTTGGCTGAATTCCCGGTCCCCCACCGTGAGTTTGACGGTATAGTTCCCTGGTGGGTAGAGCAAGGAAAACGGGCCCACGTCCGGTGCATTCCGTCCGCCCTCGGGGATTTGGATGTAGGGTGCGTACTGGGGCGTGGTCCGAAGCTTGGCGGGCTTGGTCTGCTCCCCATTCAAGTCCCACATGACTCTGTTGAGCCCCTTCAGGGTCGTGCCCTCGAGTGACCGGACGGTGTCACCCGCGGCGTCCAGAATCGTGATCTTCGCCGACTCCACGGTGTCCTTCAACCAGTAGTCGATCCGCGCGCCGTAGCTTGGGTTGGTCCCCTCGACGGGATCGTAAAGCGGTGCCCAGAAGGCTTCGATTGGCCGGAAGCGATAAGTGTCATGTGGTGGAAAGAGATGCGCGCTCTCCACTGTCACGGCAGGAGTGAGGCGTTGCAGCGAACTGAGGTCGTCCATGATCCACAGCCCACGTCCGTAGGTCGACACCACCAGATCGTTGAAGTGTTCCTGAATCACCATGTCCGAGACCGGGGCGTGCGGCAAATTGCTCTGGAACGGTTGCCAGTGTGCCCCATCATCGAACGAGAGGTAGAGACCGCCCTCGGTGCCGAGGTAGAGCAACCCTGGCCGGACTGGATCTTCCCGAATGACCCGCGCATAACTGAGTGGGGTCTTCTCCAGCCCAGTGACGATGAGTTTCCAACTCTCACCATAGTCGGTGGTCTTGTAGACCCAGGGGTCCCTGCTGTTCACCTGGTGGCCGTCCACCACGAAGTACGCGGTCCCTGGGTAATGACGACTCGGCTCGATGTTGCCGATGGTCCCCCACTCCAGGAGCCCCGGCACGTTCCGTGTCACGTTCTTCCATGTCGTTCCACCATCCCGCGTAACGTGCACGAGACCATCGTTGGTCCCGACCCAGATCAGTCCTTGCTCCAGACGCGACTCCGCGATTGCGAACACGACTCCGGCGTACTCGACACCGATGTTGTCCGGCGTCAATCCGCCGGAGATGACCTGCCGGCTCTTGTCATTCCGCGTGAGGTCAGGACTGATCACCTGCCAACGACGACCCCCGTCGGTGGTGACGTGTACGAACTGGCTTCCGACGTACACTTTGTTGTGGTCATGAGGCGAGATCGCGAGCGGGAAGGTCCAGACGAACCGATACTTGAGGCCCTCCGCAGGGTCCCCAAACGGGGCCTCTGGCCATACCTCGACATTCTGCTGTGCGCCGGTGGCAACGTTGAATCTGACAACGATTCCACCCCCACCGCCCGACCCTGACGCGCTCGACCATACCAGGTTGGGATCTTCGGGATCGGGGGTCGCCCAGCCGCTTTCACCCCCGCCCACGGTACTCCACATCCCCCGGAAGATGGTGCCCGGGCCGAAGAAACCTTGGGTCTTGCTGTTGCTGGGTCCGCGAGCTGACGGACCGTCTTGCCTATTGCTGAGTACGTAGTACGGCACGTTGTTGTCGGCCGTCACGTGATACATTTGCGCAATCGGCAGCATCGTCTGGATCCAGGTCTTCCCCCGATTGATCGACACCGAAACACAGCAATCACTCCCAACCACCATGCGGTCGCCGTCCGCTGGGTCGATCCACATGTCGTGATGGTCCCATCCAGGGTTTTGCTGGAACGGCACGTCGACCGTGGTCTTGCCACCGTCGAGGGTCATGGTATACCCCCCGGCAAGGAAGTAGGCCTCGTTTTCATCCTCGGGGGACACCATCATTCGCGTGTAGTAGTGAGTCCTGCCGGCGAGTTCCCGATCGTGACTGATCAGCGACCAGTTCGCTCCACCGTTGTCGGATCTCCACAACTCACCCGATTCAGCTTCAAAGCCCTCGTAAGGGACTCCATCACTGGTTTCGATCAGGGCATAAACACGATCGGGATTGCTCGGCGATACCGCGAGGCCCACTTTCCCGAAGGGGTGTTTCGGTAGTCCGTTGCCGACCAGACGCTTCCAGGTGGTCCCACCGTCGGTGCTCTTCCAGATTCCGCTGCCAGCGCCACCGCTCGTCCGGCCCCAGGTGTGAATCTCGAGTTGCCAGGTCGCGGCGTAGAGAATGCGAGGGTTGCTCGGGTCCATGACCAGATCGATGGCGCCTGCGCTGTCATTGACGAAGAGAACTCGCTCCCAGGTGTCACCCCCATCCCGGGTTCGGTAGACCCCGCGTTCGGGTTGCGGTCCATAGGCATGTCCCATCGCAGCAACCAAGACCACATCGGGATTCTTCGGTGCAATCACGATGCGCGCGATCCGGCCGGTGAGATCCAACCCTTTCTTGGTCCAGGTCTTCCCGGCGTCCGTGCTCTTGAACATCCCCCACCCAACCGAGATGTGACTCCGGATGAATGGCTCCCCCGTTCCGACCCAGACCACATTCGGGTCGGAGGGCGCCACCGCAATCGCCCCAATGGAGGCCACTGGTTGATCATCGAAGATGGGGGCCCAATGCACCCCCCCGTCGGTCGTCTTGAACAGACCTCCCGAGGCCGCCCCTGCGTAATAGCTCAACGGGTCACCAGTGACGCCGGATACCGCGGAGACCCGGTTGCCCGCCGGGCCGATGTGGCGGTAGGTGAGCACACCGTATTCGGATGGGGAGACCTGCGCCGTCGCGGGGATGGCAGCGAGACCGACGAGGACTGAGAGGAGGAAGACGGGCACGTTTCTGGAGCGACGGGACATGGTGAGATCTCCTACGGAGTTGGATCGAGGTGATCCGCTAGGATACCCCGACGAGGCAGTCGACGGCAAATCGGCCCCTCTCGAAGAACCGGAAGGGCCACATGAACACTGGTGCCTCACGTGGTCCACGCTAGATTCGCACACAGCATGCCTCCGCCGCCTGCATCGGGCAGGCGGGCACCACCTACTCTGAAGGCGACACCGTGGGTGACGACATCCGCCGTATTCTGTTCGACCCAACGTTGAGCCGGCTCATCATGGCGGTCGTTGGTATTCTCATCGTGATCGCTCTGGTTCGCCTGGCCAACCGGTCGACCGGGCGATACATACGCGATACGGACAACCGATACCGCGTTCGGAAGTTCATCACCTTCGTGGGCTACCTTGCGGCAGTGATCGTTGTGGCGACCGTCTACAGCGACAGACTCGGCGGGCTGACGGTCGCATTCGGAGTGGCGGGTGCCGGGGTCGCCTTTGCGCTTCAGGAAGTCATCGCCAGCATAGCCGGCTGGTTTGCGGTCACGTTCGCGTCGTTCTTCAAACCGGGCGATCGCGTGCAGCTGGGTGGAATCAAGGGCGATGTGATCGACATCGGCATCCTGCGCACCACCCTCATGGAGGTCGGTGAGTGGGTCAAGGGAGACCTCTACAGCGGACGGGTAGTCCGCGTCGCGAACAGCTTCGTGTTCAAGGAACCGGTATTCAACTACTCTGGCGACTTCCCTTTTCTCTGGGACGAGATCTCCATCCCCGTCAAGTATGGGTCGGATCGAGCGCTCGCGCAGCAGCTGATTGCGCGTGTCGGGCAGGAAGTCGTGGGAGCATACGTGCCGGAGGCGAGGGAGGCGTGGAAGACGCTCGTTCGTCGATTCCTGATCGAGGACGCGTCGGTCGATCCGATGGTCACGATGACCGCGAATGACAACTGGATGACCTTCACCCTGCGGTATGTGGTGGATTACAAGGGTCGTCGTGGGGTCAAGCACCGCCTGTTCAACCGCATCCTCGAAGAAATCGAAGCGACCGGAGGCGCGGTGGCACTCGCCTCGACGACTTTCCACCTCGTCGAAACTCCTGTCCTCGACGTCAGGCTCCACGGGGACCGTCCTGGCCCTCCGTCTAATGTCCCCGTTTGAGTTCGAGACCGTTGAGACGTGTTGGCCCGGGATAGGGCGCCGTCGGCCCTTTGAGTGCCAGCCAGAGGGCGAGGTTGAAGGATTCCTCCTCCGCCACATCCTCGAACGAAAAGTCCAAGTGCTCTGATTCGCGGGCCCCGGGTCCGCCAACCGGATTCCGTTCGAACAGCGACTGACGTGGGACCTCAGCGGTGTAGGGTGAGAGATCGGGCTCCGAACGCCAGATGCCTCTCAGGGGCCGTCCATAGAAGTCGAACTGCGACATCTGCCCGAGGCCGAGGATCTCCTCCATCGTCGCAAGCACGTCCGTGGTATTCACCCATCGGTGGATGGTACCGGGACGCGTGTAGGGGGAGACCACGAGAAGCACCGACCGATGGGAATCCACATGGTCCGGACCGTTTTGCGCGTCGTCCTCGAGGATGAATACCGCGCTCGACGCCCAGAATGGTGATCGAGAAAGCGCCTCGATCATGCGCCCCAACGCCAGATCATTGTCCGCCATGTAGGCTCGGGGGGACAACTCGCCAGCCCGAGCACCCATCGTGTGATCGTTGGGCAACCGAACGATCTGAAGGGCGGGCATCTCACCTTCGGTGGCCCAGCTCTCGAGCGCCCTGATCCAGACATCTGCCCGGACTTGATCTGGGATGGACAGGTCGTACGCCGGGAATGCCGGGTCGGTATGATCCTCCAGGAACGGCTTGAGTCCCGAATATCCGTCGGGCATGGGGCGATTCGGATCCGCGGCGTCCGGCACGACGAATTCACCAAAGTTCCGGAACGTGAGCCCGGCTCGCTGGGCCAGGTCCCACAGGTATCCGCTGGCAGGTGCGTTGACGTCTTCATCGTCGGGTGGACGGACTCCGCGGTTGGTGCCTTCGAAGTCGTAACTGCGACCTCGTCGAGGGCTGGAGTAATTCGACGGGACGGTCTTCTGCAGGTAGTCGGTCGTATACGCGGCCATCGACCAGTTGTGGCCGTCAGGGCTGACCTCGGCATTGACGAAGAACCGGTCGTAGAGGCCGAAACGTTCCGCGAGGGCGTGATGGTTCGGTGAGATCTCTCGAGGGAAGTAGGTGAGTGAGATGTCGCCATCTCCCTGGCGCATGTCGCCGAACACCTGATCGTAGGTGCGGTTTTCCTTGATGATGTAGATCACATGTTCGATGGGTGGGTAGGCAGGGGCTGTACGGGTCCGATCCCAATTGTTGGCCCGGGCCACTCGGGCCGAAAGAGGAGCGAAAGCCTCCACGGGCATTTGGGCCTTCGCCGAGACCGTGAGCGATGAGGAAAGCTGGGCCAGGGTGTACCCTGGGGTTCGACTCGATGCCCCCGCGGCGCGCGGTCCATCGGTTGAGTTCGCGCGGGTGCCGGCGCCCTTCCCGTTGCCCACAACCAACGTGTCACCAAAGACGGCGACAACGGTCGGGTACCACTCGGTTGGAATCCGACCGATGAGACTGTCGTTGCCAGTGACTCCATTCACCCCTGACGTTCTCGATGAAAGATGGAATACCGCGATGGCATTGTTATCCGCCTCCGCGACGTAGAGTCGGGTTCCGTCTTCCGCGATAGCGAGGGCGTTCGGGGTGCTGCCCTCCGTGGGACCTGCCGGGGCGGCATCGAGGAGGTTGGTAATGAGCATTCCGCTCCGGGTATCGACGACGCTCACCTGATCGGTACTTCCCGAGGTGACGTAGAGCCGGTTGCCATGGAGGAGCATGGCCGACGGGTGACGGGCAACCTCGATCCGGCGTCGGAGCAGAAGACCGCCTTCGATCGCCGGAGCGTAGTTCCAGATGTCGTCACCACCCCACGACGAGACGTAAACTTGGCCGTCAGGTGCCGCGACCACCCCGTAGGGATATCGACCGGCTGGAAGTCGCAGCGTAATGCGACCTGTCGCAAGCTCGATGACAGCGAGCGAGTCGGAAAGGTTCTCCGCGACGTAGAGCCACCGGCCGTCCGGAGAAGTAGCGATCCCCGCGGGGTAGCTGGTACCCGAACGATCGGGGTCTGGTTTCAATCTGAGAATCAGACTGTCTCGCAGGGTTGCCCGTCCACCGCTCCAGTCGTATCGGTACACCACATCCTGATTGCCTCCCGACGCATAGAGTGTCCTGCCATCTGGGGCGAAGGTGAGACCGATGAAAGCCGCGGGCTGCACCGCCGTCTGGACCACACGCCAGGTCGCCCGGTCGAGTACTTGGATGCCTTGTTCACCATATCCACTGAGCGAGAGCACGATACGGTCGCCTGACGGTGCCACGGCCATGCCGAGGGGGAGTTGCCCAATGGGGAATCGTTCGCCCTCCGGGTCGAGCACGACCCCCGTCGGGAGGAACCCTTCGGCGGCGAGGTCATCCGACTCCCGCAGGCCGCCCGGCGCGGGAGTGACGCAGGCCGCTCCGAAGATGACCCATACTGCGAGCGATGAAGTTCTCATGCCCCGGAAAGTACTGCTTCGACTGGTTGTCTTGAACAGGTCAGTGCCACGGGATCTCAAAGTGGTGGATCATCCCGAAGCCGAGCGTGTAGTCCTCATGCTGATGCCCGCCGACCGGAACCTGGACCGTGGCGCCCAACTCCCAAGCATGGGCGAACTCGTAGCGGAATCCCGGGGCGATGGCCCAGGTGGCGTCGCCGGTCTCGGTATCCACGTGGACCAGCGTTTCGAACATCGGGGTAAGACCGAGTGGTGATGTCCAGGAAAGGGCATTGCCAATTTCGAGGTGCGTTTCCTCGTCGTCACCACCGAATGGGATGTCCATGTGTGCTGCGGTCTGAAGGGTAAAGCGCCGTTCCTGTCCGAAGGGGAGCCAGGCGAGGAGGAAGGGTGCTGCGGCCGCATGCTCCTCTCCGAGGCCGCGCATGGCGTCACCCGTCGGGATCTCCAAGTCGCTTCCGATGGCCAGAATGAAACGCTCCTTGTCATTTACGAGCGCGAACTTGGCACCGACGCTGATGTCGCCGATCCCACTTTCCCTTTCTCCCAGGTCCGAGACAATGCTACGGAACGGGGCATGAACGATCAACGCGAGTCTCGGAGCCACGGCGTACTCGACTTCCACCATCCCCGTGTATTCCTTGCCATCTTCACCACTGGTGAAAAAGATGTCCGGCCGGATCTTCCGTTCGAGATAGGCATTCTCGACGAAAAAGGCATCGATGAAGTGAGGGCCGGGGCCCCTATGCGAATGGATGTGTGTGTGTGCCTCCTGGGCCACGGCGCGGATGGCGAGTGTGGGGACCAGGAGGACAAGCGCGCAGCAGATGAGGAAGCAGCGACGCATGGAAGCCTCCGATGGAGAAGAGTGAGCAAGGGTTCGTGTGACGAGTCTTGCTCAGGTTCTAGGTGGAGGCGGCTCCAGGATGGAGTGTGGATGACGGTGCGCGATCATGGGCCCCGCCGAGGGGGTCCGGATTTGGCGCACGAGGAACCCGAGTTTGTTGGGAGAGACAGGTACGGAAGGGCCGACAGCGAGCGTGAGCGATCCATCTCGGAGTGATCCCGAGGGGCAGTCTGGGTTGGAGTTGTTGTCGTCGTCCGAGGTAGAGTGATCGTGCTGACCCTGGGAATGTGGTCCCCCTGTATGGTGCCCTGCGAGACAGGCCAGCACGCATGGAGATGCGGGTTGGCCGATCACCAGCACGAGAGAGAGCAGCGCTCTTGGAAGAGCACCCACCAGGGATAACGACGACATTGGAAGACAAACGTACTGGCCCCGACCGGAGTTTCAAGCTTTTCCCTTGCGAAAAGGCACGGGTAGGCGTCCCTTTGCACGCGTCATTCCACACCAGTTCTCTACTCTCTTTTCCGGTGACCTGATGGCCCTCAAACTCCCACATCCGCTGGTGCTGCTCCTCGGTGGAATCGTCGTTGCGGCGGCACTCACCTGGGTTCTCCCCGCCGGCGAGTATGAGCGTCGCGACGACCCGGCAACCGGGCGGCAAGTGGTGGTGGCCGGTACCTATCACCGCGTCGAAGCAGCACCGGTCGGTCCGTTTGCCACCGCCGTAGCGGTCCCGCGCGGAGTCGTGGCCGGGGCGGACGTGATAGCCGTGATCTTGTTCGTGGGCGGTGCCTTCGTGATCGTCGACCGGCTGGGCACTTTCGGTTTGGTGATCGGCGGTCTGCTGGGTCGCTTCCGCAAGCGGCAGCTCTGGGCCATACCCGTGGTCACGCTGCTCTTCGCCATCATGGGAGCCCTCGAGAACATGCAGGAAGAGGTCATCCCGCTCGTGCCCGTCCTGCTGGTGCTCGGCGCGGGGCTCGGTGTGGATGCGATTGCCGTGGTCTCGATGAGTCTTGGGGGCGCCATGATCGGGAGTGCCTTCGGACCCACCAATCCCTTCCAGGCCGCCATCGCGCTGCAACTGGCCGAACTTCCCTTGCTTTCGGCTGGAGGCCTGAGGTTGCTGATGTTCCTTGCGGGCGTGGTGCTCTGGTCGGCGTGGACGATGCGTTACGCGGCAAAGAACCGGGTCGAAGTCATCGCCCCGCCATCCGCGAGTAGTGGCACATCGGCCGGGAAACACACACTGATCGTCTTGGCGGTCTTGGTTCCTTTCGCGGCTTACGTCTATGGCGCACTCCAATGGGGATGGGGGTTCGACGAGTTGTCCGGTGCGCTCTTCGTCGGCGCCGTTCTAGCTGGACTTGTCGGCGGTCTGGGCGTTGGTGGAACGACTCTGACCTACCTCGAAGGGATGCAGTCCCTTCTGCCTGCGGCGCTCCTGGTGGGATTTGCCCGGAGTATTTCAGTGGTCCTGACCGACGGCCGGGTGATCGATACCATTCTCAACGGTTTGGCCACTCCCCTCAGTCATGTCCCGGGGGCAATGGCAGGTCTGCTGATGATCCCCTTCCATGCGATCCTGCATGTCCCCGTGTCGAGTGTGAGTGGTCAGGCTGTCTTGACCATGCCGGTGATGGTCCCACTCTCCGACCTGCTGGGCTTCTCCCGCCAGGTCGCCGTGCTGGCCTATCAGACAGGAGCGGGGCTCACGGAAATGGTGACCCCCACGAATGGTGCCCTGATGGCTGTGCTCCTCGCGGCCGGTGTGCCGTTCAATAAGTGGATCCGGTTCGTCGTCCCGGGTGTATTACTCACCTCGCTGATAGGCGTCGCGGCGATTCTCTATGTCCTGGCCGTGGGTGCATAGGAGGGGTTCATGGGAAGACCTGGCTTGCTGGCCGTTCTCTGCCTACCCGGGGCGCTGAGTGCACAGGTGGTGTCGCCGGCCGAACGGATCGCGCGAGTAGAACAGGGTCTCCGGCATCCCGTCGAGGTGGCCGGAAGAGCCGATGTGCGGTTCACCATCGAGGAGCGAATGGCAGCATTCGCCGTGCCGGGCGTGAGCATTGCCGTGCTGGACAGCGGCCGGATCGCCTGGGCCAAGGGGTACGGGGTGAAGGAGGCGGGCCGCTCGGGGGCCGTAACCACCGAGACTCTCTTTCAGGCGGCCTCGATCAGCAAGCCGGTGTCGGTATTCGGGCTACTGCGAATGGTTGAAGAGGGGGTACTCGACCTCGACGCCAACGTGAATCGCACACTCACCTCGTGGAAGATTCCAGAGAATCGGTTCACCCGTCGGGAGGATGTCACGCTCCGGCGAATCGTGAGCCATAGCGCCGGGCTCACGATCCATGGGTTCCCTGGCTATGAAGTCGGTGCTCCCTTGCCCACTCTTCCCGAGGTTCTTGCGGGCATGCCGCCGGCCAACACCGGTCCCGTCACGGCGGACACCTTTCCTGGGGCGGTGTGGAGGTATTCTGGTGGTGGGATGACGGTCATGCAATTGCTCATGACCGAGGTCGCGGACAAACCATTCGAGCAGCTCATGTCGGAGTTGGTGTTGGGCCCGGTTGGGATGTCGTATAGCACCTTTGCGCAGCCTCTTCCCGCCGATCGAATGGGCGATGCCGCCTCCGCCCATCGTCGCGACGGACCCGTCATCCCAGGGAAATGGCATGTATATCCGGAACAGGCCGCGGCGGGCCTCTGGACCACGCCGAGTGACCTCGCACGCTTGGCCATCGAAGTACGGAATGCGTACGAAGGACGCTCGTCCCTCCTTTCCCGAGCCATGGCGAGGGAGATGCTCCGGCGGCAGATGGGTCAGTCGGGCCTCGGCTTCATGGTGGGAGGTAGCGGGGTCGCGTTCCGGTATCACCATGGTGGCTCCAATGAGGGGTACCGCTGTCAGTTTGTCGCCTTTCTCGAAGACGGGAAGGGGGCAGTGATCATGACCAACGGCGATGCCGGGCAGGAGTTGATCCAGGAGATCCTGCTCGCGATTGCCGACGAGTATGACTGGCCTGCGGTGGAGCAGCGGCGGGTGGATCCTGTAGTTCTCGAGTCGGAGTTGTTGAATGCGACCGCCGGCGAGTATCGCTTTGGTCCCGGGGCAGGAATCGTGGTGAGGCTGGTGATCGACGGGGGCCGCCTCTTCATGGAGTCACCCGGCGTAGTGACCAAGACAGAACTCATCCCCATCGACGATCGGACGTTCGTGGCGTTGGCGAGCGGACAGGACGTCCAGGTCGATCGCAACGGCGGCACGGGTCGCGCGACGGCTTTGGTGGTGTCAGGGGCCCGGGCGATCCGCGTGCGCTAGGAGGAGATGGACCACGTGACTCAGAAGTTGATGTACGTTTGGCGGATGGTCTCCTTGCCAAAGAGACATTGCACCCAAGCATTCATTCTCGCTCTCTCGGTCGCGAGTCCCAACCAACCCCTTGCCCAGCAAGGGGTGAAGGAGTCGCTGGGGTGGGTCGATTTTCACACTTCGTGTGCGGCCATTGTCAAATCCGACCTCAACCGAGCTGTCGCGTTGCTTCACCACATGACCTATCCGGTTGCCTACACCGCCTTCGAAGGGGTCACCCGCTCCGATCCAGATTGCGCCATTGCTTACTGGGGTATGGCTCTCACCCTATTCCAGCCCCTCTGGCCGACCCGCCCAGGCGCCCGCGAGTTGGAACGAGGTTGGCTCCTGGTTCAAGAGGCGATGACACGAGGCACCCGGGATCCACGAGAACAGGGCTTCATCAAAGCGGCTCACGCGTTCTTCAACCCGAGTGGTGATCCTGGCTATTGGGATCGGATTGGTCGTTGGGCAGACATCCATGCAGAGCTGTATGCGGCGTTCCCAGAAGATCGGGAAGTGAGGGCGTTCTATGCGTTGTCTCACCTTGCTACCGCATCCCGCAATGAATCACCGGAGACTCATCACGTTCGTGCGGCTGAGATTCTCGCCGGGATTCTCCGAGAAGAACCGACTCATCCAGGTGCTGTCCACTATACGATTCATGCGAACGATTTCGACGGGAGGGAGAAAGAGTCCCTCTCGGTCGTCCGGAGTTATGGCGCAATCGCGCCACGAAATCCTCACGCCCTCCACATGCCCACGCACATCTTCGTACGCCTGGGGGAGTGGCAAGAGGTCATCGACTGGAACGAGCGCGCCGCCACCGCCGCCCTCGCCCAGCGTATCGGGCCGTCGGGAGAGTTCGTCTGGGACGAGTATCCTCACGCGATCGAATACCTCGCCTACGCCCACCTCCAGCGGGCGGACGACGACGCGACGAGAACGGTGATCGAGGCCATTCACGCCACGAGGGAGCTGGACCCCACGTTCAAGTCCGCCTTTCACCTCGCTTCGACCACTGCGCGATACGTGATGGAGCGCCGGGACTGGTTGGGGGCGTCAAACCTCCCCGTTCGCGCGCCAGACTACCTCCCATGGGACCACTACCGCTGGCCCGAGGCCGTTGTCTGGCATGCCCGCGGGATCGGCGCGGCGCGTCTGGGACGTGTCGAGCAGGCTGGCGCGAGCGCCGATCGGATCACCGTCCTCGAGAACCTGGCCAGCACGGCCGGAGAGGCCATCTTCTCCGTTCAGATCCACATCTTGAGGCTCGAGGTGGGGGCCTGGCAAGCACTCGCCAACGGGAACAGCGTGGGAGCTGTCGAGTTGATGCGTGAAGCGGTCCGGCTGGAAGAACAAACGCCCAAACACCCTGTGACACCTGGCGCCACGATCCCAGCCCGTGAAATGCTGGGTGACATGTACGCCGAACTGGGACAGCATGGGCTCGCAGTCCGGCAATACACCAGATCCGACCAGCGAACGCCCGGTCGATGGAACGCGATCCTTGGCCTTGCACGATCATCGCTCGCCCTGGGGGATTCGGCAGGCGCAACGCGACACTACCGTCGCCTGCTCGAGGTTTCGGTCAGCGGCGCGGTTCGTGATGGAGTGATCGAGGCGAAGCAGTACCTCGTTGCAAACGAATGAGCGATTCGGCGACCGTGCGTTGGCTTGCACCTTCTCGACGTTCGCAGTAGCCTCGGCGACCCTTCTCATAGATCACATCACCGGAGATTCACATGGCCAACGTCGGCAAGACCCAACTCACCTTCGTCATCGTAGCTCCTGCCGAGTTGGAGGCTGAGGGTGACCGTCTCTTCAAGACGCATGGGCCGTGGATGGAGGCAACCCATGCCCGGGAGGGCGACAAGGCCCTCCTGCGCTACAGCGTCTCGAAGGCACCAGAGCTTTCCAATCCCATGGATACCGGCTCGGGCCCGACTGGCAACGTCGTCTTCATCCTGGATGAGGTATACGAAACCGAGGCCGGGGTTGCGGACCACTTCGAGCAAGCCCAATCGAGCTGGGCAGACTTCCCCGCCGTGGTCGAATGGATGGGGAAATGCAAAGTGAGCGGAGCGCCGGCGGCCCGAATCATCAACTCCCTCTGGTAGTCGGTCCCTTCATGGACCTCGAGCTCAAGGGTCGCAACTGTATCGTGCTGGGTGGAAGCCGCGGCATTGGACGCGCGATCTCGCTCGGCCTCGCCGCGGAAGGTGCGAACGTCGCGATCTGCGCGCGGAATGAAGGCTCATTACGGGATGCGGAAGCAACAATTCTCGCCATGGGTGTCCGCGCGTTTGCGAAGCCGTGCGATGTGGCGGATTCGGGTGCCTTGACCGCGTTTCTTGACGCCGCAAGGGAAGCCCTGGGTGGAGTGGATATCCTGGTGCACAATGCCTCGGCACTCGCCATCGGGCCCGGTCTCGAGGATTGGGAGTCGAGTCTGCGAGTGGACCTGATGGCCGCGGTGCAGGCTTGCGAGCAGGTCATTCCCTGGATGGTGAAGGCTGGCGGCGGCAGTATTCTGTTCGTCTCGTCCATTTCCGGTCTCGAGGCCGACCCGGCCCCGGACTTCGGCTACACCGCAACCAAAGCCGCACTCATCGCCCATGCGAAGAAGCTCGCCGTCATGCACGCGCCCCAGGGGATTCGGGTCAACGCCATTGCACCGGGCTCGACGGAGTTCCCTGACGGTATCTGGGCGGCCATCAAAGAGAAGCAACCGGAAGTGTATGAGAGCGTACGCTCCTCGATTCCGTGGGGTCGCCTTGGAACGCCAGAAGAGGTGGCGAGTGTCGCCGTCTTTCTCCTGTCGCCCCGTGCCAGCTGGGTCGCTGGCGAGTGCGTTTCGGTGGATGGCGGACAACATCGTGGGATGCGCTAGGACCGGCCGTCTCCAGCCGCGAAAAGAGGTTCAGTGTGCTTCCCATCTTTGGCGGCTTCACTCCCAGTGTGGACTTCTTTGGTCACAGTGACCCATACGCCTTGGTCGAGCGACACGGAAGCCCGCTTTATGTCTACAACGAATCGATTCTGAGGCAGCGCTGCAGGGAAATGCTGCGCCTGCTGGATCATCCCGACTTTCACGTCAGCTATTCATCCAAGGCCAACGCAAACCTCGCCCTGCTCGGCATCATTCGCGAGGAAGGCCTGCGAGCGGATGCCATGTCCCTGGGGGAGATGCACATCCTTCTTCAGGCCGGGTTCACCCCTGAGGAGATCTTCTTCGTTGCCAACAATGTCGCCGAGGAAGAACTGGGCTTTGCCCTCGAGCACGAAATCCTCATCAGTGCCGATTCGCTGTCACTCCTCGAAGCGGTGGGCCGCCTCAATCCCGGTGGCCCAGTGGCCATCCGCTTCAACCCGGGGGTGGGTGCGGGCCACCATCAGAAGGTCATCACCGCCGGTGCGGGCACGAAATTCGGTATCGATCCAATGTTTGTTCCGCAGGTCAAAGCAGCCCTGCGGGCCCATCGACTGAAGCTGGTCGGCATCAACCACCACATCGGGTCGCTGTTCATGGAGCCGGATCCGTACCTGGCCGGAGCGCAAGCCCTGCTGAAAATCGCCAAGCAGTTTGACGACCTGGCATTCGTGGACTTGGGAGGGGGATTTGGAGTGCCATACCGCAAGCTCGCGGGACAGCCTCGTCTCGACCTCGTACGGTTGGGCAATGAGCTATCGGGGCACATCGCGGCGTTCGAGACCGCCTATGGCAAACGGATCGCGGTGCACATCGAAACCGGCCGGTACGTGTCCGCCGAGTGCGGCGTACTGCTCGGCATGGTCCACACGGTGAAGGAGAACTACGGAGAACGGTTTGCGGGTACCGATATCGGCTTCAACACCTTGATGCGTCCGGTGCTCTACGACTCACATCACGACATCGAGGTCTATCGCAAGGGTGGTGCGTCCGCCGGGAGTGAGCCCGTCACGGTAGTGGGGAATATCTGTGAGACGGGCGACGTTCTCACCACGGCTCGCGACCTACCGCCTCTGCACCAGGGCGATCTCTTGTGTGTGCTCGATAGCGGAGCCTACGGATTCGCCATGGCGTCGAACTACAACGGTCGACTCCGCCCGGCGGAGGTGTTGGTGAGGGACGACGGGAAGGATGTCCTCATCCGACGACGCGACACCCTGGAAAGTCTGACCGCGAACTGCCTGCCACCAACAGGGGACCGGGCCCGGATCTCTAGGCCCAAGGGGCCTTAGCTGCCGCCTCCGCCAGACATGAGGTAGCCCCGCAATTCGTCGTACCGTGTGACTTGCGCGGGCGTCAATTCCGCGCGTGTCGCCACATGCGCACTAAGGTGGATGGCCTGAAGTTCTCCGCGCAACGAGCCGAGATGTGAGGTTACCTGCCGGATCTGATCAACGTTCGCCGTCGAGTCCCGGAAGATTGTGGCCAGGTGACCCTCCACCGTGATCAACGACTCCCCCACCCTGATCGCAGCCTCCCGCATCTGTGTATAGATCACCTCGATTCGCTCCACCTGCCCCGCAGTCAGGGCGAGGTCGTGGCGCATGTCGAGAACGTGTCGGGGACCGGGGTAGTGATTGAGTTCCGCCGCGAGTGCGAGGCGCATCCCTTCACCGGCCCGCAACTGACCGATCTCTTCGGGGGTCAGGGTGGTGCCTTCCGCGGTGTGCATGCCGGCATATGGTGAGTGCTCGTGCTGGGCACTGAGGGATCCGGTCACAGCCACCAACAGGGCAATCGCCCCCACCCACGACTTCATCATTGATTTCGCCTCCTGGCGCCAAAGGTCACCAATCATACAGACCAACACTCCGGACCGTTTACTCCAACATCGCCAAGCCTCGCCGGATCCGCGGTCATGGCGCCCCATCCAACTCGGGAAACCGCAAAAATGACAGCACGTACGCCTTCTTTTCTCAACAGTTTGTCAAAGTGGCAGCTTCAAATGGGCATGACAGATGCACATTGGGCCTCCTGCTGGACTCGACAATTCTGGGGTGCTTGAATTTGGCACCCGCGCCACTTTCAAAACAGGAGGTCACTCATGTGGATGGTATCAAGACGATCCCCGAACGTCGCCAGCGACCTGCTGAACATGCAGGGACGACTCAATCGCCTGATGGGCGAGTTTGCTGGGCCATGGGGAGATGGCGGCGAGGAGAGCGCGTTGTCCTCGACCTGGGCGCCACCGGTGGACATCTTCGAGGACAACGAGTCGATCAGGATCGTCGCAGAACTCCCCGGGCTCACGGCGGAGGACGTGAAGATTTCGCTGGAGAACTACACCCTCACGCTACGGGGAGAGAAGAGGCAGGAGAAGGAGGAAACCGGCGAGCAGGTGCATCGCGTGGAGCGGACCTACGGGAGGTTCGAGAGGACCTTTTCGCTCCCGACGTCCGTGGATGGAGATCATATCTCGGCGGTGCACGCCAATGGGATCCTGACGGTCCGACTCCCAAAGGTTGAGAAGGCACGTCCGAAGGAGATTCCGATCACCTCGGCGTAAGCCGGGTAGGTCCTCATGCGAAGAGGGCGGGCGCGTGCCTGCCCTCTTTCGCGTAGGTGCCATCGTGCCATCTCGGGGCGGTGACACGAGATCAAGAACCGGCTAGCTGAATCGTCGTTCCCCGCCATCCCTCGTTCTCCTCGATCGCCACGGCGAGGCCGGCGCCAGGTCCCTCCAATCGAGCCACCAACTTGCCCTGATCGGTCCAGATGGCACTCCGACCTCCTGAGGCGATGCCGCCCGTAACCCCTCCATAGTTGGCAAAGACGACGGTCATGGAGTGTCGCACCGCATAAGCCTTGAGGGCGGCGGTCTTGGTTTCCAGTTCCTGCGGGGTGATGAAGGTGCTGACCAGGTAGTTTCTTGCCCCCCACTGTGCCGCCTCCGCGGGGTGGGACGGGTGATTGGCATCCGCGCACACGGCAACAGCTCCCGACTGTCCCCCAACACGAACGAGGGGGTTCAGGTTTCCGGGGTGCACGACCGCCTCCTCGCCCAATCCAAGGTGGTGCTTGGTGTAGAGGTCGATCGTCCGCTGTGGCGAAATGATGAATGCGCCGATGTATAACCGCGATGCCATCCGAACCGGGGCCCCAACGACGAGGGTCATCTCGTGGTCTGCCGCCCATTCGGTCAACGGAGTCAGACGTGGATCTCTCTCGGAAAACGCCAAGACCGGTGCGAGGTCGAGTTCGTATCCCGTCAACGACAACTCGGGAAATACCACCGTCCGCACACCTTCGTTGGCAGCGGTTTGGGCGAATCTGAGGTGCTGGGCGATGTTGGCATCGACATCCCCTCTTCGAGGGATGGTCTGTGCTGCGGCGAGCGCGCGCGCAGTGGTCATGACACAACCGGGACGATTCCCAGGATTCGTTCCTCCGTTTCAGTCCGCAGGCGGTGTCAGCCCGATCTCTGCCGCATAGGCGGTTTTCAAGTTCTCCTGGTACTGATTGAACAGGCCCTTGAGAGTCCGGTGCTCTTCGCGCACCGCCGCCCGGAAGGACCCATCGGTGAGAAAATGATAGAGGACGCCCGCCATGATCTGGGCGTCGAGGCGGAAGCCAGCGTGCCCAATCGGGCCCAGACCGTCTGCCTCCATTTCGTGCGTGTGGTAGGTCCCGTGCGAACTGAACACGCTCACACCAACTCCAGGGATATCGTGCGACACTCCACCGGTCTCTTCGTATCCCGCCGGCCGCTGCGGTGCTTCGACGAGACGAGGGGCGCCAAGGACCTCGGCGTAAGCGAAGTAGAGTTCCTCGAGCGTGCCGAGAGTAATCCCGTCGCGATATTCCCCGTATCGATCTATCTCAACGGATGTCCCCGTCGCCATTGCGGCACCGCGGGCGGCATCATCCATCATCCGAGTGATATGCTCGAGGTAGACCCCGTCGGGGTAACGGATGTAATAGTCGACGACGGCCCGGGCGGGAACCACGTTCGGTGCGATACCCCCCTCGGGGATCACGCCCTGGATCGAGGCCTCGGGCCGGAAGGTCGAACGCAGTCCATCAACCGAGGTGTAGAACCGTACGGCGGCCGCCAGCGCGTTGCGGCCGTTCCATGACGTGAGCTGATGCGAGGGCCTTCCGAGGAAGGTGTACTTGACCTCGTTGATATTGAGACAACAGATCCCAAAACCGGCCGCGCCCCTCGATGTCTCCGTGGAAGAATGACTGCGGACGAGAATGTCAGCCCCTTCAAAGACCCCCTTTTCCCGCATGATGCTTTTGGCCGGTGGTCCGACCTCCTCGGCGGGTGTGCCGTAGATCCTGATCGTGCCTGGAAGGCGTTCGGTGGTCATGTGTTCCTTGAGCGCCAGGGCGGCCGCGAAGGCCACCGGGCTCTGTCCGTTGTGCTGGTCACCGTGGAAGGGCCCGTCCGCATCACGCAGGGCGTCGTACTCAGCGATCAGGCCCAACGTGGGACCGTTCGTGCCCGCCGGAGAATCCCAATGTGCAACGAAAGCAGTTTCGAGATCGGCGATACCGGTCTCCACCCGAAAGCCGTGACCTCGGAGAACCTTGATCAGCGTGTCCACCGACTTGAACTCATTCCATCCGACCTCCGGGTGTGTCCCGATGTAGTCACTCAGGGCCTGCATCTCCCCATCCCAATAGTCTCCTACGCGGGCGAGCAGCCGGTCCCGGTCTGTGTTCCGGGAGTTGGCCAGGCGAATAGCCATGCTCCTCGGATCCAACCGTGACTGCAGGGAATCGATCGCCCGCAACACGGCTCCCGCGGCCGCTCGTTCGGTCGGGGTCGTCTGCGCGGAGAGCGCGGCGGAAAGCGACATTGACAGCATCAGCAGGGGCTTGATCATGTGTGCTCCTGAGGAGTTGTGACTTAGTTCACTACAAACGAGGTTAGGCCACGAGCGCTCTCGCGGACTCAGCGCAGGGGCAGCTGTGAGAGAAAGTCCCGGACTACGAGCGGCACATCTCGGTGTTCGACATCGACGAGGTAGTTCATCCGCCGCATTGCGGAGTCGCTAATACTTCCGGCCAACGCCTCGAGTGCTCGTCGGACCTCAGGATGACGGACCAGGATCTCAGAGCGCACGACCGGCACGGCTTGGTAGGGGGGGAAGTAGCCTCGGTCATCCTCCAGTACCACGAGGTTCAGGGCTTCGATCAATCCATCGGTCGAGTTGCCGGCTATCAGGTCCACCTGACTGTCGGCCAGGGCACGATAGGTCAGCCCCAGGTCCATGACCCGAGGGGCATCCGCCAAGGTGAGTCCATAGGCCTCGGCCAATCCTGGAAACCCATCAGCACGTTCAATGAATTCGTATCCAAACCCACCTCGCCAAGTTGAAGCTGTCGGGACCGCATCGCTCAGCGTGCGCAGCCCCAGATATTCGGCAACATCCCGGCGAACGATCATGGCAAAGGTGTTGTTGAATCCAAGTGGGGAGAGCCACTCGGCGCCAAACTGCTCGGAATACGCCACGCGAACCCGAGTCAGGGCGGTGTCCATGTCGGCCACAACAGGTTTCTTGAGAATCGCGACGAGTGCGGTGCCAGTGTACTCGACATAGACGTCCGCCTCACCACCGATCAATGCCTCGTGGCAAACGAAGGTGCCGCCGAGGTGGAACTTGCGCTGGACGCGGAGATCGGTGGCTCGTTCGAGCTGCTGAGCGACGAGCTCGCCCAGGATGTCCTGCTCGGTGAAGTTCTTCGATGCCACCACGATCGTCGGCGACCGGTTACAGGAGGCGATGATGCCGGCGAGCAGAAGGACCGCCCAGGCGTCAGCGCGGCGCATTGAGCCTCCGTTCCAGCCCTCCAAGGGCCGCATCCATGCCGATCGCCAGCAGCGCGGCGGGTAGTGCGCCCGCCAGGATCAGCGTGTTGTTGACCGTTGCCACGCCACGGAAGATGTAGACGCCGAGTCCTCCCGCGCCGATGGCTGCGGCAATCGTCGCCACGCCCACGCCGACCACGGCGGCTACGCGAATTCCCGCCATGATGACCCCCGTCGCCAGCGGGAGTTCGACGAGCCGCAACAACTCGCCATCCGTCATCCCCATCCCCAATGCTGCCTCGCGAACCGCCGGGTCGATGCCGTTGATGCCGGTCACCGTATTCCGAATGATGGGCAGCAAGGCGTACACGACCAGAGCCACAATTGCGGTGCGGGCGCCGACACCGCCAAGGAAGGGCAGGGGGATCAGGAACCCGAACAGCGCCAGACTTGGAATCGTCTGGAGGATATTGGCCGCACCGAGCACCGAGCGATTGAGTGCGGGGCGCCGAGTCACGAGGATGCCGAGTGGCACCCCGATCATGACGGCGACCACGGTCGCGATGCCGACGAGCCACAGATGTTGAAGCGTGAGTGTGAGTGCCTCCGAATAGTTCCGCGTGTAGAACTCGATCAGGTTCATTGATCGAGCACCGCCGCGAATGCCCGCGCCTCGGGATGCGTCGAGATCCGGAGTGCTTCCGGCTCGCCGTGGAACACGACCCGTCCCCCCTCGAACAATGCAAGCTCGTGGGCCAACAGCATCGCCTCCCGGACGTCGTGGGTCACGAACACGACCGTTTTGCGCAGGCGGCGCGCCAGATTCGCAAACTCCCTTTGCAGGTCGGCGCGGGTGAGGGGATCGAGGGCGCCGAACGGCTCGTCGAGCAACAAGATTGGGGGGTCCGCCGCCAAGGCTCGCGCGATGCCCACCCGCTGGCGCTGACCTCCCGACAATTCTGCAGGGTACCGGGTCCGGAAACCCTCAGGGTCGAGCCCAACCAGTGTGAGGAGTTCTGTGGCCCGGGCTTGGCGGCGGGCCGGGTCCCAGCCTTCGAGTTCGGGGACCAGGGCGACGTTCCGTTCCACGGTAAAGTGGGGGAAGAGGCCGATCTCCTGGATGACGTAGCCGATGGTGCGTCGGAGGCGATGCGGTTCCCATTCGGTGATCGCGCGCCCTTCGACGGTCACCTCGCCCGATCTCGGTTTGCAGAGGGCGTTGATCAACTTGAGCGTTGTGGTCTTGCCCGATCCACTCCGGCCGAGAAGCACGACGGTCTTCCCCCGTGGGATCTCGAGGTTGAGATCGCGTACCGCCACCTGGGTGCCGAAGTGGACCGTGACTCCGCGGAGGCTCACCGAGGAGGCTACTACTGCTTCGGTCATATCTCCGATGTCCGGATCCTGACCTCCGAGGTGAGGGTCCGGTGTACGGGGCATTTGGTCGCGATCTCGATGAGCCGGCTGCGCTGGGTCTCGTCGTCGATGAGTTTGTGTGTTCCTGCGACGACTTCCTGTGTGAACATGGCCCCCGGCACGGAACGAACGATCACCTCGGTCATGGAATCCTCCTTCGTGGTGATGACGGTGTGTTACAGCCGTCCTCCGAACCGCCAGCCTTCGCCCTCGGCGCAGCCAGATGGTATCGGCAAACAACCTGGTGAACCGGGCGAAAGCCACTCGCTCGTACCATCTTAAGGTTGACGGCGTGAAGTTCCAACGTACTGTATGGGTTCCAGTCTTCGCCGGAATGAGGCCAAGGTTACCCACTACAGGACGGGCCTTATGCAGATACGCTACGCCAGGCCGTCGGCGGCCTTCCTCGTTGCTCTTCTCATCGTCGCATCACCGCAAGACATACGTGCCCAGCACGTGAGGTACTCCGTAGTGCTCGGTGCCGGGCATACGTCGTGGAGAGGACCGTACGTGGAGGGTGGCACAGTGGGACCCGTGCTTGGTGCGGGAGCCATTGAATGGCGCGTGGCAACTCCCATCGCTGTTCGAGCGGAGTTGGGCGGCGGACGGTATGCCGCCGATCTGGGCAGTACGGGATCCCTGTCGCTCCCGACGAAGCTCAGCCTTTACCGAGTGCACATTGCGGCACTTGGAACAGTCTATCCGTTGAGAAACACAGGACAGCCACAGTTCTTTGTGGAATTTGGGGCGGCTGGTTGGCGACGGACCTCATGTGATGTGAACATGGTCGGTGGTCCGGGGTTCTTCGGCGGAGAGACTCTGGGATGCGGTGACTGGGAGCCGGACGCGACGGGCGTGCGTCCTCTACGCCCGACCTCGTCCGGTGCGAGCTTCCTCATTGGAGCCGGAAGCTACTTCGGGCGCCTTGGATTGACTCTTCGCTACGAAACTGGTGGAACGGCCTTTTTTGAGACCGGGGAGGGCGCGATTCGTGCCCGAACAATCGTCGTTGCCGCGGAATGGGTGTTCAAGGGCACACCCGAGAC
>QKDC01000072.1 GCA_003246755.1 Gemmatimonadota bacterium
GTCGGACCCAGGGTGGGGTCCCCTCAACGTCCACTGGGTGAACATCGGTTCTCCCTCCGAACTGAGTTCACGATTCTCAGGGCGAAGCAAGAATGTGACCGTATCGCCCGAGTGAACCCATTCGCGAGTCCTGACCGGCCCTAACCGGCAGGACGGGCCGTGAGTGAGCGGGAAGACCAGAAACGTCCGGCCTGGATCGAGACCGTGAGCGGCTCCTTCACCGGTCAGGACCGACACGAACCGTTGCGCCCGAAAGGGCTCCGCCCCGGAGGATTCCATTCGGAGGTCGCGCCCCTCGAAGAGCGGTAGCCCAGCGTGCGCTGTTTCCCACCATTCGTCCGTAGCGACGGCAAGCACCGCTTCGTCCGATCGACGGCTCAGGAAGTACTCGGTCGTGGGCGTGCAGGCCACGGCTGCCGCCTCGCCGCCCATAGCGCCTGCGCACCACATCCCACACAACGCCAAACCAGCCACTAACGCGGCGCCTCTCCTCATGGTTCCTCCTCGGAGCGTTGACGCTTCCTTGATCCGTCCATGGCCCCCTATCGCGACGCTGATGGCGTACCACGCGCGCGCCTACGACGTCCACCTCGAGGACCTGATCTCCTTCCGTGACGACACGATCGAGGTCACGTGTGCGCCGTGATGTCGCCTGGGATTACGTCCAACGCTTCGGCCCCCTCCCGCTCCGCCGGGTCGACGAGTCCGTCGACCTTTGCAGTTCCGAAGCCCGCGAGACCCCATGGTGGACTCTATGCCCCGAGCCTCGCCGCCACCGTCGCCTCCACTTTGGTGATCTCCTGGTCCGACAGCCCCAGACTCTCCGCAAACGTCCTGAGAACCGAGCGCTCTCGGTGCGTGATCTCCCCATCCCGGATACCGGCCTCGAAGGCGGCTGCGTACACATCGGCCTTTCGGCCGCCTAGATACTCCTGACTGTCCTCTACCCCAGGCATCAGTGTGTCCAGAAGCCGCTCCAACCCGGCCTGCAAGGGCTTGAGCGCCGTGACGACGATTCCCGCCGTGATCAGGCCCAGCACCACCCCCTGGACCGGGATCACCGTCTCCAGGAGCTCACTCCCGACGAAGAACCCGACGGCGATGAGCGCGAGCATACCGGACCGGACCAAAGCCCATTTCAGTCTCAGGTCGAGGTCGAACAGCTGGGTTCGGAGGACGCCATAGCCCAACAGCGAGAAGCACAGCAGGTACGTCACCGCCTGTAGCGGGTTGTAAATGAAGTCCCCCCAGAACGGCAGTGGCCGGAGCTGATCGTGGAGGCCGTACGCGACGGTGACGTATCCGTCGCGGCAGCCGAACGCCAGAAAGAGCCAAAGGGCATGCGAGCGGGATGCCGTTCCCGGCTCCGAAACCTTGAGGGCATGCAGAGAGGACACGAGGCCAAAGAGGCACATCGCGGCCGCGAACAGCAGCATGCCGACTCCCCAGTCCACCATCTGGAAGTTCGAGGCGGCCCAAGTCGGGTGGTACGGAGCGGACACGAACTTGTCCGGCCGGACGAGCACCGTGATCGGGCAGGCCAGCGCGGTAGCCCAGAGCGCCCGAACGGTCCACCTGTTGCGGAACGGCCGTACGAGCGGCGTGTCGAGGGCCGCCCCGAACAGAATGAGGTACAGGGACGGCGAGGCGAAACCGACCGATACCGCGATCACACTTGTGGCCCGGGCCTGCGCGGGGTCCGGGAGTGTAAACAGCACACCCGTAGCGCCGCCTATGAACACGCCCTCCGAAAAAAGGAGCGAAGCGAGGGCTCGGCTGACCAGTGTCCCGTGACCCGTCCGCCAGACCACGACCGCAAGCGAGATTGCTACGCCACCCGCGATCAGGCCGGGGAGGCTCCAGGGTGTCCAGATCATTACGATGGAACTCGTCCGTGGAGAGCGCTCTATGCGCATCGCGGCCGCGACGAGCGGGGCCCGAATTGTCGATGGAGAGGCCCGCCCCTGCCAATTCGTACACCACGATAGGAACGGACGCCGCCGGCATGCAACACAGCTACCGTTTCCCACGCCGGCGGAGGGCATCGTGGCGGGCATGGCCGGAGTGCTCGCCCGCGCGCGCCAACGCTCGGACACTCTGCGAGCGGATGGTCGCGTGATGCGCCGGGACCCTATTGGAGGGATGATACGACGCCAATCCCAGCTGCGACTACGTTTGCCACACCTCGCAACGAGCGTACATGTTGCTGGTCCTTACCGGGTTCCCCGTGGCAGTGGGGCGAGTTATGCGAGTTACACATTTCGGCCCTCTGACGGGCGTCACATCGGTTGTGCTGGGGCTTCTGGTCCCGCCGGTGGCGGCCCAGAATGGCACACTGATTGGGACGGTCACGAGCGCGGACGGCGGCGGCCCGCTTCAGGGGGTCCAGATCCGGGTTCTGGGTGGAGCTCAGCCGATCGGGGTGCTGACCGATACCCAAGGGCAATACTCGGCGCAGGTTCGCGCGGGCGGCTATACCGTGGTGGTCGAGTCGCTTGGCTTTCTCGACGCGCGCTTCGACCGCGTCTCGGTCTCCGTGGGCGAGATCACGACGCTCGATATCGTCCTCACCCCGCAAGCCCTGAGTCTGGACCCCGTCACGATTACCGTGAGCCGACTCCAACTCGGTGAGAAATCCACCCAGGCGCCCGCGACGAGCTACCGAGTGGATTCGCTTCAGATCACGGAGCGGGCGACACCGAACATCGCAGACCACCTCCGTGAGGCGCCGGGTGTCGATATCGTCACCAGCGGGCTCCAGAGCGCCAGGGTCGTCGTCCGGGGCTTCAACGACGCTTTCTCCGGCGACCTGCACATGCTCTCTGACCATCGTCTGGCCGGAGTGCCGTCCCTGCGGGTCAACCTCATGAATTTCATCCCGATCACCGACCAGGACATCGAGCGGATCGAGGTCGTGCTCGGGCCGGGCTCAGCGCTCTACGGACCCAACACGGCGAACGGAGTGGTACAAATCATCAGCAAGTCGCCGCTCACGACCCAGGGGACGTCGGTGACATTCGGGGCGGGAGAGCGCTCGGTGCTCCAGGGCTCGATGCGGTCTGCTCTGCTGTTGACCGACGACCTTGGCGTGAAGATTTCCGCCCAGTACGTGCGGGGTGACGAGTGGCAGTACATGGACCCCACGGAGCAAGCCAACCGCGACGCAGCAGATGCGGACCCGGCCGCGTGCTTGGCGGACAAAGCCGTGAGGCGACTCAGTCCGGCGGAGGCTCAGACCGCGTGCGCCCGTATCGGTGCTAGGGACTTTCAGCTCGAGCGATGGGGGCTGGAAGCAAGAGCGGACTACAGATTTGCCGATGATGGTGTGATCGTGGGCACCTACGGCCGGAACTCGTCCTCCGGGATCGAACTCTCTAGTCTGTCAGCCGCACAGAACGACGATTGGATCTACCAGTTCTACCAAGCACGCGTGAGCAAGGGACGCCTGTTCGCCCAGGTCTACTACAACACGAGCGACGCTGGGAACACCTTCTTGTTGCGTGACGGCGCCACGCTGATCGATGAGTCGAGGCTCATCGTGACTCAGATACAGGACGGCATCGCGATTGCCGACGACCGACAAGAGTTCACTTTGGGGTTCGACTACTTCGGGACCCGCCCGAACTCGCGCGGCTCCATCTATGGCTCGTACGAGGGCGAAAACGATATCGACGAGTTCGGATGGTATCTCCAATCGGCGACCGCCCTCTCCGACAAGGTCGACTTCGTCGCTGCTGCTCGCTTGGACGCTCACTCGGCCCTTGCGGACAACGTGTGGTCGCCGCGGGCCGCTCTGGTCCTCAAGCCGCAGGAGGGCCAAAGCGTCCGCTTCGCATACAACCGCGCTTTCTCGACACCGACGGTCCTCAACCACTTCGTGGACATATCGGGAGGGTTCGCACCTTACCCACTCGGTGCGCTCGGCTTCAGCGCGCGCGCGTACGGCACCGGATCCGCCGGCTGGTCGCTTCAGAACCCCGACGGGTCATTGAGGGGCATGCGATCGCCGTTCAACCCGGGGGGGGCCGGAGAGCTACTCTCGGCTGACACACACGTGTTATGGCAGCTCGCGTGCGGCTTTCTCGAACAGCAAGGCGTGATCGACCCGACAGCGTCGGCGGTCCTGTGCGGCCTGACACCCACGAACGACGACATCGCGCGGCTGCTGCTGGATCCCAATACGCAGACCGTGACGCCGGTGGAAGGTGCCATGCTACCTGATGTCCCACCCCTTCGCGAGTCCCATACGGAGACATTTGAAGTCGGGTGGACGGGCGTGTTCAAGGATCGAATCTCGATTTCCGCCGACGTGTTCTACATGAACAAGAGAGACTTCGTTTCTCCCCTGATCGTCCAGACCCCGCTCCTGCTACTTGATCGCGACGATCTCGAGGCATACCTGACGCCGTACGTCGGGCCAGCGAACGCAGCGGCTCTGGCTGACGGGATCGGCGGCGGCCCCGATACCCCTCCGATCCCGCTGGCAGTCGCATCCTCCGACCAGGTGCCCTCGCAGGGGGCTGACCTGATCCTGACCTTTCGAAACCTCGGTGACGTGGACCTTTGGGGTGCAGATCTGGCGTTCGACGCGCTCCTGACCGAGGACTGGAGGCTCTCTGGCTCGTTCTCCCTCCTGGGCAAGGACTATTTCCCGATAGCTGACGGATCGACATTGGCGCTTAATGCGCCAAGGGAAAAAGGATCTCTGAGTATCGCCTACCGCAACGTCCTACGCGGGTTCAGTGCGTCGGCTCGCGTCCGTGCCTCGAGCGGATTCCCTGTGCAGTCTGGTGTGTTCGTGGGGACGCGCTGCATCGGAGCGGACATGAACGCAGAAGACTGTGTCGACGACTACGCGATGGTCGACCTCACCGCCAGTTTCAGGGTTCCGAACACTGCAGCGACCCTGCAGATGTCGGTGAACAATGCGTTCAATACGCCGTACCGATCCTTCGTCGGCGTCCCGGAGATCGGTCGGTTCGCAATGGTCAGGGTGAGGTACGATCTCTTTTAGGTTACGTGACGTCCCCAGCTGCCGGTCCCGGTCGAGCCAGGGAGCCCTGCTGGTCCGGAGAGTGCCGTTTGGGGACCCTCACTGTGGGGTTCGCCGCTCCAACAAGGCCTGCCAATTGATGATCAAGGCAGCCGCCGGGGGCAGGAGTTCGTCGTCCGGACGGCCCTGGAGAACGCCGGCCTCGTTTTTGACCATTCCGATGGCTCGATCGTCGGTATGTCGGGACCTCGCGAATCCCTCACCTGGGAACGACCGGTGGACCATCACCGACTACCGATCCGTGTTCGCCGAATGCTGCAGGCGTCCGAACGCTGGCTCGCCGACGGCGAGCTTCATGCTCGGGACGTCAGGAGAGAGTCGCGTGCCGACTATCTGCTCGACCTGCTCGCCTTCGAGATACTGCTGCGAGCGACGTACCTTGTGCACGTGGGCGCGCAGAGCAGCGTGCATAATTATCTCCGGCTCTACCAGGCCCTTCCAAACCCCGTCCAGTTCGAGATCTACCGCTTGGCGCTGCGCCGGGTAGGGCCCGGTGCCGACGTTTCCGATATCCCGGGCCTCCTGTCGTGCTTTTCCCGAAACTTCGTCGCGCTCCGCCACGACTACGATGTCCTCGGAGACCTGGTCGATGATGAAGTAGCGCGCCGTGAGCGGGAGTGGATCGAGAACGGTACACCTCTGCAAGCCCCCGACCCCGACTACCATCCAGAGGCGTTGTTCGGCCTCACCGAGGCGCTGCGAGAGCACCTTCGCGAGTGGCTGAGTCGCCACGACTGAATCGAGTCTGCGACGGATCGGAGGGTCACCTACGTACTCTGACGTAGAGTCAAGGTGGGATAGATCGGGGTAGCGTGGGGTCCAGAGGCATGCGTTCTAACAAGGAATTGCCGCTGACCGGGTAGGCTGCGAGCGCTCCGGGCGTAGGCCCGTCGCCAGGAGGAGTGTACAACGACGACGAACCTCTTGGGCCGTTTCCGCGCTCGGGGGGCGGCCGGACCCAGCGGCCCGACCGCCCCCCGAAGAAGGTCGTGCTCGGTCGTCGGTCGGCCTCAGTCGTCGTCCTCCACCGAGACGCCGTTCTCGAAGTCGAACTCGCCCTCGAGGTCCAGCGTCTGCCCGTCGAGAGCGCAGAGGTCGATGTTCGTGAACCAGGCCGACGGGTCGAGGTGGACCAGGATCGACACGTTTCCGGGAACCACGAAGGGGGTCGAGAACTCCTTCTCCACCTCG
>QKDC01000030.1 GCA_003246755.1 Gemmatimonadota bacterium
CATCCAGATACCGACCTCGGTTGATCTCGACCTGAACACTGTGGACCCCACGATCGGGGTCGCCCAACCGGTCGAGAATCACTCCCCCGGCATAGGGCTCGTTCACCGACACCGAGTACCCCAGGTCACGAAGCCCGCCGACCACAGCCTCCACGAGGTTCCTTCCGCTGCTCCTCCCCCGCAGATCCCCCACGACGAAATCCGGGCGGGCAGCGCCTTCGCCGTCGGGTGTCATCGCATTACCCACCGACTTCATCGAGTGCCAGTTCACATGCCACACCCGTCCATGTCGCTCGCGCAATGCGTCACACGCGCTCCGCAACGCGGCATGATACGGTCTGTATACCGTCTCGATGCGCCGCTCGACCTCGTTGACGCTCAGCCTCCGGTTGTAGATCGGGATCCCCGGCACCACGTCACGCCGAATGAGCCCCAGCCCGCGACGACTCTTCTCGGTCGGTTTCAGCGTTCCCGGCCAGGGCGCCGCCAACAGCTCTTGGTCGATGTCTTCCACCGTCCTGTTGAGGTCGATGTAGCATCTCGGATACGTGGCACACAGCACCGTGATCCCCTGCGCGACAGCTCCCCCAATCAGTTCGTCGACGTAGGCGTCCTCACCCCGACGCAGGTCGGCGATCGACGCGGCTGCTCCGAAATCCTCAGGATAGTGGCGCCCGCTGTGGGGGGAATCGAACAGGATGGGTCGTGGATCGCCCTCAGGCTCCAACACTCGATACGGTGCCGGAACCCGACCAGGCATCAGAGCCCTACCAGGACGGCGAGCGCTACTGCCACCAGCGAGACCATCAGGAGTATTCCCACCAGAGGGATGACGAACCGCACCCACTGACCGTAGGGGACCTTCGCCGTGGCAAGAAAGGCCAGCAACATCCCGGACGTCGGCGTGATGGTATTGGTGAGACCGTTGCCGAAGATGAAGGCCGAGACGGAGACCTGACCGCTCACCCCGGCCAAGTGTCCAATGGGACCCAGGATCGGCATGGTGACAGCCGCCTGTCCGGACGTGGACGGGATCAGGACGTCGAGCGCCATCTGGATCAACACCATCGCCTGGGCCACGATCACCGGATGACGGCCCTCCGCGAGGTGCGCCAGGCTGGCGATGATCGTATCCAAGATCTGCCCGTCCCGAAGCACGACTTCCACCGCACGGGCCAGCCCGACCAACACCGCGGCCAGTACCATCCCCTTCATGCCCTCCAAAAAGGCTCCTGCCGCCTCTCGCGATGGGACCTTCCCCATGAGCGCGATCACGATGCCGAGCAGGATGTAGAAGGCACCCAGCTCGAGGTTGCCCCATCCAAGCCGTTGGGCGCCGTACAGCATGACGATGATGGCGGCGCCCAGGGTCCAGAGAATCACCTTGTGCCGTGCGGTGAGATGCACCTGCTCCCACCTCGCCTCCGTGTGTGGGGTATACCCGGACTGCTTGATATGCCGGAGCAGAAACCCCACACCGATGGCCAGGTAGACGACGAAGGTCACCAGCCGAAATCCCGCGCCGCTGAAGACCGGAACACCAACGATCGGCTGGGCAATCAGGAGGGGCAGGGGGTTGGTCACGGAGGTCATGTACCCGATCTTGGCCGCGATCGTGACCAGGGCGAGGCCGGCGAGCTTGTCGAGGCCGAGCCGTTCCGCCAACAGGACGAAGATCGGGATGATCACGAGGTATTCCGAGATCAGGCCGAGAAAAGTGCTCCCGGAACCGATGGCCAGCATGAGCACGGGAGCCAGCAGGTAGATGTTCCCGCTCGTGATGGCCAGGAGTCGCTCGATACCCGCATCGAGAGCCCCGGTGGCTTTGAGTACGCCGAACATCCCGCCGATGAACATGATCATGAAGATCAGGGTCGCGGCGGCCTGCATTCCGACCGGGATGGTGGAGAAGATGGCTACCGGACTCGCCGGTCGTGCCACGGTGCTGTCTGACCTGGACCCACCAAAGACGACGGCGGGGCTGTAGGTCTTGGGGATCTGGTGGTAGGTCCCCGGGCGGACGACTCCATCCGCACTGCGATCGAAGGTACCGGAGGGAATGACCCAGGTGAGAGCCACGGATGCCGTCAGGATGAGCAACATCATGACGAAAGCGTGGGGGAGTCGCGATGGAGGGTGGGTCATGGTGTCCTAGGGTACCCTGGGCACTGGGGGCCTAGGGTACGCGCTCTGAGGGACTCGAACCCCCAACCTTCTGATCCGTAGTCAGATGCTCTATCCAATTGAGCTAAGAGCGCTGGATGGGCGGTACAAGATTCGAACTTGTGACCTCCACGATGTCAACGTGGCGCTCTAACCAACTGAGCTAACCGCCCGCGTCCTGCACACGCTGAACGACCACCCTTCAACCGGACGGGCGGACCGGCGGTGGGGACTCTGGTCCCTGCGCGCACGATCCGCCCGTCCGTCCATAGCGGGGGTGGGATTTGAACCCACGACCTCCGGGTTATGAGCCCGGCGAGCTACCAGACTGCTCCACCCCGCGCCGTTGTAACCTGTCCTGCATGCCAGGGTCGGCGATCCAACCATCCTGGAGAGCGGGAAACGGGACTCGAACCCGCGACCCCAACCTTGGCAAGGTTGTGCTCTACCAACTGAGCTATTCCCGCAACCAATCACGGGTCCGGATGTTACCCGACGGACCTGCGCGACGCAACCGCATAGACGCCCGGTTGGCCGGCCAGTGGAGGCGAGGGGAATCGAACCCCTGACCTCGTGAATGCCATTCACGCGCTCTCCCAACTGAGCTACGCCCCCACGGTGCGCGTGCCCGCCAGGACCCTGGGCGACGCAGCAGGGCAAGGTAGTTTCCGGACAAATCGGAGTCAAGAAAACCGGCGACCTACCCGTGACGCCGACCACCCACCACATTTGGTTGATGCCAACCACGCCACCTCGCTCGGAAGACCACCGAGTCTCGTCCGCCAACACGTGTCGGTGAGTGGCCTGAAGGCGCCGGTATCCACCCTGGGTCGCGGGGCGATCGACGGGGGCCGTGCCCTTGCCGATATCCGAACCTGGTGGCCCGAGCTGGCCCTCCAGATGCGACGGTTGGGGACTGACTCGATACCGATCGCCGTATTTCTCGCGGTGTTCACCGGCATCGTCCTCGCCCTCCTGGCCAATTACATCTTCACGGGCGCCGTTCCCATGTATCTCGTGGGGACCCTGGTGGCCAAGGCGATCATGATGGAACTGGGCCCGGTGTTGACGGGGATGGCGCTCGCCGGTCGCGTTGGTGCCAATGTGGCCGCCGAGCTCGGCACGATGCGAGTGACGGAGCAGGTCGACGCCCTGGAGACGCTTTCCTTGAACCCTCACGCCTACCTCGTGGTTCCTCGCGTCCTCGCCGCCACCCTGATGTTCCCGGTCGTGACGGCCCTCGCGATTGCTGTCGGCGTGGCCAGCGGCTGGTTCACCGCGGTGAATACCCTCGACATCTCCTCCATCGAGTTCATCAAAGGGGCCCGGCTGTTCTATCGGGCGAAGGATGTGTGGTATGGCCTGCTGAAGTCTGCCAGTTTCGGCACCGCCGTCGCTCTTCTTGGGGCCATTGCGGGTTTGCGGGCGCGAGGCGGGGCCCGAGGCGTAGGCCGGGCCACGACCCGGGCCGTGGTGTTCGGTTGCATGGCCATTCTGGTGCTCGACGCGTTCTGGGCTCTGGTGCTCCTCTAACCGTGATACGCTTCGAGGGGGTGACCAAGCGGTTCGGCAAGAAGGTGGTACTCCACCAGTTCGACCTCGAGATACCAACCGGGTCAACGACCGCCATTATCGGGTTTTCCGGATCGGGAAAGAGCGTCGCCCTGAAACACATTGCCGGCCTCCTCACCCCCGATGAAGGGTCGGTGAGCGTGGATGGTGCGGTCGTACATGAGCTCGACGCGGCCGCCCTGCGCGACCTTCGCTCGCGCATCGGGTACGTGTTTCAGTTCGCGGCTCTGCTCGATTCCTTGAGTGTCGGGGACAACATCCGGTTGGGATTCCGGCGTCGAGACACCGGTCCTGAGGAGATCGAGCGGAAGCTCCGCGAGAGCCTCGCCGTGGTGGATCTGACGGAGGCGATCGACAGCTTTCCCGCCGACTTGTCGGGGGGCATGCGCAAGCGCGTCGGCATCGCCCGGGCGATCGCGCTCGATCCCGACTACATTTTATTCGATGAGCCCACGACGGGGCTCGACCCTGTGACCACCGCCACCATGGACCACATGATGCTTCGCGTTCGCCGCGAATCAGGCGCCACGTGTGTCATCGTCTCACACGACATGAAGAGCGTGTTTGGCGTTGCCGACCGCATAGCGATGCTCCACGACGGACGTATCCGTCAGGTCGGCTCGGTGGAGGAGATGCGTTCCAGCGACGACCCCGTGGTCCGGGACTTCGTGGCAGGCCGCACGGAGGCGTTCGCGTCTCCCGGCACGAGAGGTAGCGTAGCGTGAAGCGGCGCGACGAGTTCCTCGTGGGGATCGCCGTGCTCGTTGCGATCGTGACCGTGGTTCTGGGGGCGATCTTCCTGAGTGACACGAGTGTCGGGAGAGGGGAGATCGTCCGGGTTGCCCGGTTCCGGTCGGTGGGCAGGCTCCAACCGGGAGCGCCGGTCATCCTCCGCGGAGTAAAGGTTGGAACCGTACAGGTCCTTCGGTTGGCGGACAATGCCTGGGTCGAGGCCGATCTGCGGGTCGACCGGACTGTTGAGCTGCCCGATCGTCCGGCCGTGATCGCTGTTCCGGCGAGTTTGTTCGGCGAATGGCAGGCGGTCTTCGTGGGACGGGACGAACTCACGGACCCCAACGTTACTCTCCTTCTCAATGAAGCCGCTGCACTGGGTGGAGACATTCTCCCCGGAGCCGATCTCCCCGACATCGGTCAGCTCACCGCTCAGGCAAGTCGGATCGCTACCGATGTCGGGCTCATCACCGAGCGAGTTCAAGGCGCCATCGATTCGAGTGTGATCCGCGACCTTCAGCTGTCGGTTCGGGATCTGCGGCTCATGGCCGATCGTTTGAATGAGTTTGCCAATACGGAGACCGGGACCCTGGGGCGGATCACCGGGAACACCGAGCGTCTGACTGCCTCCGCGAGTTCGACCCTGGCTCGCGTGGATTCTGCCACCCGAGATGGTCGCATCGAGGATATCGTGGGATCGACACAGCGGTTCACCAGCAACCTCGACAGCATCAGCTCGGATCTTCGGGCGGTTGCCGCGGCCGCCCACGAAAGCCGAGAGAGCCTCACGCGGATCCTCGTGGTGCTCGATAGTGTCCTCACCCGGATGGAAGGTGGTCGAGGGACCCTCGGGCTCCTGTCGGCCGACAGCACCCTCTACCAGGAAGCCACGGCCACGGTGTCGGAACTGCGCTCCCTCATCGCCGACATCAAGGCGAATCCTCGGAAGTACTTCAGGTTCTCGGTGTTCTGATGGCCAAGTCGAAGCGATCGGTACGGGAAGTGAGCGCAGGAGGGGTCGTGTTTCGGCGGTTCCCCGAGGGCGAGATTCGCTTTCTGCTCATCCGCGATTCCTACGACAAGTGGGGTCTCCCCAAAGGCCATCTCGAGGACGGGGAATCACCCGCCGATGCCGCGCTGCGGGAAACCTCCGAGGAAACCGGTCTGGACGACCTCCGGATCCATGGTCCCATCCGGATCATCGATTGGCGGTTCCGGGCCAAGGGTGGGAAGAACATCCACAAGTTCTGTCACTTCTTTCTGATGGAATCCCCTGCTGCCGAAGCTACCCCTCAACTCGACGAGGGAATTACCGCCGCACGATGGTGCACGCTCGACGAAGGGCTCTCCGACCTGAGCTACGATAACGCTCGAGGAGTCTTCCGTCGGGCAGGTGAAATGGCGGTGACGCTCTTTGCGGTCGGTTCCGGCCGACCCAGGGAGATGCCGCAGCCCATTCCCCGACGCTAGCCGGTGCCTGCGGTAGCCGCTCTGCTCGATTCGAGGGCGGGGCTCGTGGCGCTCCGTCGTGGGATCTCAGGCTCCCCCATTCGCCTCCTGTCCTGTCGCTCCACCACCGCGCTTTGCCGGGTCTGCAAAGAGCAGTTTCTTGATTCCGTCGTGCTCGGACTGAAGGCTCTCCGGGATGTGGACCTCCAGGATCTCCGAACCCGATTCCCCAGACTCCCCATGGTGGTCTATGCGGCACTTCGCCCCGGTGATGGTGAGATCATGCTTCGGCTCATCGACGACGAGGGTGTGAGTGCCCTGCTGGTCGAAGGGGTGGATGATGCTGTTGCAGGGGATCTGGTACTGCGTCACGGCCTCGCCAGAAAACGCGAACTGGCTTTGTCCGACGCCCCACGACTGCTACGACTTCGTGAGGATATCCAGAAGGTGGCCTGGGACTTTCTGGTCAGGGCCGCCGGCCGCCCGATCGGAACCGTCGAAGTCGCCACGGAACTCGGCGTCAGCCGTGAACATCTTTCCCGTCAGTTTGGTGCCGGTGGCGCCCCGAATTTGAAGCGTGTGATCGATCTCCTCCGCGTCGTCTGCGCGTCCCAACTTCTCGCCAATCCTGGTCACGATGCGCTCGCCGTGTCGCAGATGCTCGGCTTCAGTTCCCCGGGCCATCTCACGCAGGTGTCGCGGCGGATCACCGCCGGTCCGGTGGATCGACTCGCGGAACTCGGTCCCCGAGGGGTTCTGGGGAAGTTCGTGCGGGTTGGGATGAGAAGCCGGCGGTAGTCAGCCACTCACCTCACGGTCGTAGCTGCGCAAGACATCGGCTCGTGAGATGACACCGATCAGTTGACGGCGGTCGGGGTGGTCGATCACGGGAATCAGTGAAACATCCCGAAGGCCGATCCGTCGGAGCGCGGTGAGCAGCGTGTCGTCGAGGGCAACGACCTCTGTCACGGGTTCCATGAGATCCACGATAAGCGTGCTCCCAGCTCCCGGCATTTCGCGCGCACTCTGGAGCATCTTCTCCCAACCCACCATCCCAACGAGCACCGCTTCGCTGTCCACGACCGGAAAGAGCTGGAGACCCGAATCGGAGACTCGGGTGATCGCGTCGTCGAGTGTGGTCACGGTGCTGAGCCGTGGTCGATCGCGGCGAACGGCTTCTCGAACCGTGAGTTGCCCGAGTACCATCTGGTCCATCCCACCGGAAAGATGTTCGCCGCGTCGGACCAGCCACTCCGAATAGATCGATTCCGGGTAGATGCTGCGGGCCACCACCAGGGCGAGAGCGCTTCCCAACAGTAAGGGGAGGACGAGGCCGTAGTCGTTGGTCATTTCGAGCACCATGAACACGGCGGTCAGGGGCGCATGCATCGAGCCGCTGACCACGGCAGCCATCCCGACCAGGCCGGAGGGGATGGGCTCGAGGTTGATGCCGGGGAAGAGGAGATTGACCGTTGCGGCGATTCCCGCGCCGAAGGTTCCCCCAATCACGAGGGCGGGGGTGAAGACTCCCCCGACCCCTCCACCAGCGAAGGTGAAGGCCGTAGCGAACAGCTTTGCAAAGGCCATGGCAATCAGTGCCCAGGCAGCCGTTCCGGTGACAAGCCCGAGGTTGAGACGTTGATGGCCGCTCGCCCAGAGTGAGGGCTCGAACTGAGAGGCCACCGCGCCGATGGCCACGGAGGCGACCGCCACTCGCACCCACGGCTTCCAACGGGAAAACAGGTCCTGGGTTCGCCAGACGGTACGGCTGTAGATCACCGCCAGGAGGCCGGAGAGGAGCCCGATGACCGCATAGAGTACCAGATCCTTCGGCTCCTGGACCCCATAACCACGGGGAATGGCGATGACGGGCACGCTCCCCATTCCATTGCGCGTGACAGCCGCCGCGGCCGCACAAGACACCACAACCGGGGCGAGTGAGGTGGTTCTCGATTCACCCAGCAGCTTTTCGAGTGCGAAGAAGACACCCGCGAGTGGGGCCCCGAACGCCCCCGCGATCCCTGCGGCGGCGCCGCATCCCACCATGACCCTGAGCCGTCGCGCACTAAAGCGCACGAACCGTCCTGCGCGGCTAGCCAGGGCGGCGCCCAAGACCGCAACGGGTCCCTCCGCACCGACCGATCCACCCGCGCCGATGGTCGCCGCCGCTCCCACGGTCTTCACGAAGACGGGGAGCGAGTGGATCACACCTCCGCGTCGCGCCACCGCGTGCATGACGTCGGGAATGTTCTCGCCGGGCGAGCCATCGGTCAGAATAGAGACGATCACCAACACCAACGTCAGGCCGAGGGCGAGCACCAGTACGATCCCAAGGGCGTAGAACCCGCTCAGGTCACCGATCCACCTCGTGACCACCCCCGCGACGGCAGAGGCCTGGTCGATCATGTAGTAGAAGACCAGGATCCCCGAGCCAACGATGACCCCGATCAGCGCCGCAAAGCCGATCAGGATGGTCGGTTCGCCAACACCTCGGGTCTCCAGCAGTCGGATGAGACGGTCGCCAAGGGCGCTGACACGCGCGGCCAGGTGTCGGCCGATGGCGGGAGGCGCCGCGAGCGGCTCGGGGCGTGCTTGCTCGGGGGAGGTCATTGTGATAAAATTCACAAACTCGGAATTAACACGCTAACTCATATACCTTCAGGTTTTACGGACACTCATGGCGACCGATTCGATCCTGCGTCCCGGCGAGCTCAAGGCCGTCCTTCTCAAAGAAATCGAAGCAGCCAATCTCGGCGCGGTTGACGTTGCTGAGGTCGGGACCGTCCTCGAGGTTCGGGATGGTGTTGCCCGGGTGTATGGTCTCCGGTCTGCCGTGGCCGGCGAGATGCTCGAATTCACATCCCAGGAGTCCGGTGAAGTGATCATCGGGCTCGTGCTGAACCTCGAACAGGATAACGTAGGCGCCGCCATCATGGGCGACTACCTCAAACTGGGCGAGGGCGACGAAGTCCGGTGTACGGGACGCCTCCTCGAGGTTTCGTGTGGTGATGCCATGCTCGGCCGCGTGGTCGATGCGCTTGGTCGTCCGGTGGATGGTCGAGGACCGATAAAGTACTCGGCCAAGCGGGCAGTGGAAATGATCGCGCCAGGCATCGTCGTACGACAGCCGGTGAAAGTCCCTCTGCAAACGGGGATCAAGGCCATCGATTCGATGACCCCGATTGGCCGCGGGCAGCGAGAGTTGATCATCGGCGATCGCGGGACCGGGAAGACGGCCATCGCGGTTGATACGATCATCAATCAGAAGGGCCAAGGCGTCATCTGCGTCTACGTTGCCATCGGGCAGAAGCTGTCGACCGTGGCCACCGTCGTGGAACGCCTCAAGGAAGCTGGGGCGATGGAGTACACCATCGTGGTGGCCTCCTCGGCCAGCGACCCTGCGCCGCTCCAATTCATCGCGCCGTACACCGGGTGCGCCATTGCGGAACACTTCATGTATGCCGACGGACGGGACACGGTCTGTGTCTACGACGACCTGTCCAAACAAGCCGCCGCCTACCGGCAGATGTCGCTCATTCTCAGGCGTCCCCCGGGGCGAGAAGCGTTCCCAGGCGACGTGTTCTACCTCCACAGCCGCTTGCTGGAGCGGGCGGTAAAGATTTCGGACGACCCCGATGTCGTGAAGGTGGACCCCAGGATTTCCAAGGCGGGAGGTTCACTGACCGCTCTGCCGATCATCGAGACACAGGCCGGTGACGTCTCCGCCTACATCCCCACGAACGTCATCTCCATTACGGACGGTCAGATTTATCTCACGACGGATCTCTTCTTCTCCAACGTCCGTCCGGCGGTAGATGCCGGTATCAGCGTGAGTCGTGTCGGTGGCAATGCTCAGATCAAGGCCATGAAACAGGTGGCCGGCCCGTTGCGACTGTCGCTCGCCCAATATCGTGAACTCGAGGCGTTCGCTCAATTCAGCTCCGACCTCGACGCGGCCACCCAGAAGCAGTTGTCCCGTGGCGCTCGGTTGGTGGAGATTCTCAAACAGCCGCAGTACAACCCCATGCCGGTCGAACGGCAGGTGGCGGTGATCTTCGCGGTGACGAATGGCTACCTCGATGATGTTGATGTCCCGCAGATCAAGAAGTGGGAGCACGATCTCCTGGCGTACCTGACGAGCTCACACGCCGATGTGCTGGATGACATTCGTACCAAGAAAGCCCTGGACGACGATCTCACGAAGCGCCTGTCTTCGGCGATCGGGTCGTTCAAGTCGGTCTTCCAGGCCACCTAGGCAGACCACGTCATGGCTAAGGGGCGTCAGCTCAAGCGGCGAATCCGCTCGATCAACAACACGCGCAAGATCACGCGGACGATGGAACTCGTCGCAACGTCGAAACTGAAACGAGCGATGGACCGGGTCTCGGCTACCAGGCCCTACGCCGGCGCCCTGGCCGAAGTGATCTCGGATTTATGGACTGCGGAACTGGCCAACGAGTATGCCCTCCTCAAGCATCCCATTCCGATCGAGAAGGGTGGCCCGACCAGCGTTGCCCTCCTTCTGATCACCTCCAACCGCGGGTTGGCGGGTGCCTTCAACGCGAATCTCATCAAAGAAGCGCGCCGCCGGATCACCGAGCTCGAATCGGAAGGGTACTCGGTCGCCCTGCACTGTGTGGGCAAGAAGGGAGCCGGGTACTTCAAGTACCTGGGTCGGCCCCTGGCCGGCGACCGGTCGGATATCGGGGACGTGCCGGAGATTGCTCACGCAGCGAGCTTGGTGGACCACTTGATTGATGAGTATGCCGCGGGGCAGTTGGCGGCGGTGGAGGTCGTCCAGGCCCGATTCGAGAGTGCCTTGTCCACACCGCCGGCGCTCGTGCGCCTCCTCCCGGTGAAACCCCCGACGCGATCAGGACCGAGGCCGGACTACATTCTCCGCCCCGACGCCGGAACGATTCTCGAAACTCTTCTACCCCTGTACATCCGAAACGTCATCTATCGGGCCCTGGCGGAAACAGCAGCCGCCGAGCACGCTGCCCGACGGACGGCCATGAAGAATGCGACCGATAACGCCGGGGAAATTCTCCGGCTACTCGATCGGCGGTTCAACCGCATGCGCCAAGCACAGATCACGCAGGAAATCGCCGAAATCGTCGGTGGCGCGGCAGCCCTGGAAGGATGATCGGTTGACCAACGCAATCACGCTTAACACGACACGACGCTCATGACCGCACCAGCATCCGTCAGCACGAACACCGGAACCGTCGTCCAAGTCATTGGTCCGGTGCTCGACGTGGAGTTCGCCCCAGAGCGGCTTCCCGAGATCTACAACGCCCTCACCATTGAGGATACGACCGGCCCGATGGCCGTCCGTGTGGTGGCTGAGGTACAACAGCACATCGGACAGAACATGGTCCGTGCGGTCGGCATGAACTCGACCGATGGCGTCAGTCGAGGGATGGAGGTCGTCGACACCGGTGGCCCCATCACCACGCCGGTCGGCACGGCGCCACTGGGACGTATTCTGAATGTCCTCGGCGAACCGGTCGATGGCGGTCCAGATATCGATCCTGGTGTTGAGCGTTGGCCGATCCACCGGAAGCCACCGAGTTACACCGAGCTCGAACCCAAGACCGAGGTGTTCGAGACCGGGATCAAGGTGATCGACCTCATCGCCCCCTTCGTGAAGGGCGGGAAGATCGGCCTCTTTGGGGGTGCCGGTGTCGGGAAGACCGTCGTGATCATGGAGCTGATCAACAACGTGCAGAAGGGGCACGGTGGTCGGTCGGTCTTTTGTGGGGTGGGTGAGCGTACGCGAGAGGGCAACGATCTCTGGCTCGAGATGAAGGAATCCGGCGTCCTCGACTCCACGGCTCTGATCTACGGCCAGATGAACGAGCCGCCTGGAGCCCGCCTTCGGGTCGGTCTGACCGGCCTCACCGTTGCCGAGTACTTCCGCGATATGGAAGGGCAGGACGTCCTGCTTTTCATCGATAATATCTTCCGATTCACCCAGGCCGGTTCGGAGGTATCTGCGCTCCTCGGCCGGATGCCGAGCGCCGTGGGGTACCAGCCGACCCTGGCGACCGAGATGGGTGATCTCCAGGAGCGGATCACCTCCACGACCAAGGGCTCCATCACCTCGGTGCAGGCGATCTATGTGCCGGCAGACGATCTCACGGATCCGGCACCCGCTACGGCCTTTGCCCACCTCGACGCCACCGTCGTCCTCTCCAGAGCCATCGCCGAGCTGGGGATCTACCCCGCGGTGGACCCACTCGACAGCGCGAGCCGGATCATGGACCCGCAGTTCATCGGCGAACGACACTACGGGGTCGCGATCGGGGTGCAGCACACGCTGCAGCGGTACAAAGCCCTCCAGGATATCATCGCAATCCTCGGCATGGACGAGTTGAGCGAGGAGGACAAGCTCGTCGTCGGACGGGCACGCCGGATTCAGCGGTTCCTCTCGCAGCCCTTCCATGTGGCCGAGCAGTTCACGGGATTTGCCGGGAAGTACGTCAAACTCGAGGACACGATTGAGAGCTTTGAACGGGTCCTCTCGGGTGAGTTCGATCACCTGCCGGAGCAGGCGTTCTTCATGGTCGGGGGGATCGAGGAGGCCGTCGAGAAGGCCCAGAAAATGGTGGCCGGCTGATGCGCGTGTTGGTGATTTCGCCTCAAGCGTCCAAATTCGACGGGGAGGCGACCAGTGTCGTTGCCCCGGTCTATGATGGGGAAGTGGGAATTCTGCCCAACCACGCCCCCTTCATGGCCCCGCTCGGAAAGGGTGTCCTGTCGATCCGAAGTGACGGCTCGACGGCCCGGTTCCGCATCGAAGGTGGATTCCTTCAGGTCGTATCCAACACCGTGCGCGTCGTAGCCGAGCGCGTCGAAGGAGAGAACGATGCTTCGTAACCTGACCCTCGTTGGAATTCTGGCATGTGGGATTGCCTCCGCCGGGCACTCCCAGACGATCGGGACGCCGGTGTACATGGCCCCGTACCGGGCATTCAGCAGCATGGAGCTCGGCGGGATGATTTCCGATCCGGGGAAAGGGCTCGCGCTCGAAGGAGCCTACCGGTACGGCTACCGAAAGTTCGACATCGGGATCCGTGGTGGCATCATCAGCGTCGATGGCCCGAATGGTGGCGATATCGCGACTGATAATGAGGTTTCGCTGTTGGTCGGGGCGGATGTTCGGTTCCGGGTCATCGAGCATACGGAAGACTTCCCCTTCGACGGTTCGTTTACGGCGGGGGTGGGTGGCGCGCTGGGTGACATCTCCCAGGCCTACCTCCCGATTGGCTTGAGCTTCGGTCGTCGCATTGAACTGGAGGGTGGTGTGAGTTTCGTGCCGTATGCCCATCCCGTCCTGGTACCGACATTCGGAGATTCCGACGACATGCTCGTCGCGCTCGGCCTCGGGGTCGATGTGAAGGTGAGCCGCGCCCTGGACGTGCGATTGAGCGGGGGGGTTGGCGACATCGAAGGCATCTCCATCGGGATTTCTTGGATCAAGTGACGCCGCGTTTGCCGCTCCGAGCCCTCGCCGGGGCGGCTCTTCTCCTCGGGGCGCTGGTTGCCCCGGCTGGTGCCCAGGCTCCTGGATTCCCGGTCTACGGCGGAGGATTCTCTCCAACCATCGAAGTCGAAGGGCTCATGGCCTTCCCAAGTGCGGACACCCACACCGGCGACGGGTTCGCGCTCGGTGCGAGGGGAACCGTCTCTCTGGGCCGCATAGGGGTGTGGGCCACGGCAGGACGATTCCTGGCGAGCGATGAGGGTGCGGACGATCGGATGGTGTATGGGGCCATGCTCGGCGTCAAAGTCGTCGGAGGACCGCTGAGCCCCCTCGCGGTGTACGTCCAAGGCGGTGCGGGCACCATGGAGGACGACGACCCGAACAGCTCGACCGTGTTCGTCCCCATCGGGCTCGCGGCCTCCCTGACGATCCCCACTCCGTTGCTTGCGGTCCGCCCCTGGGTCGCTCCCCGCATCGAGTTCGGGATCGTGACCTCTAACGGGGAGACCGAAACGTCTTCTGGCGTGTTCGGGATGAGCGCAGGAGTCGACATGACCCTCCTCACGGGATTATCGTTTCGGGCTTCCTACGACAGAATCAAAGATCTCGATGGCATCGTGGGTCTTGGTGTCGCCCTTCACTTCTGAGGCAATGAGACGATTCGTGGTTCGTAATCTGTGCGGTGCCCTTCTGGTGACGGGACTCCTGGTTGGTTGCGCCGAATCGTTCGACGCAACTCGACTCGGTGTACCCGTCAGCATGGGTCGTGCGGTCGGGGATACCGCCCAGGGCGTTCCCTTCAGCGTGAAGAAGAGCAGTCTGCACGCCGTCTGGGGTCTCTTCACCTTGTCTCAGGCTTCCGTCGAGAAGGCCTTGGCGGGGCAACTCATCGGTGGCAAGGCCGTGACCGACGTGAGAATCAAGGTCAAGAGCCGTTGGACCGATCTCCTGGTGACCGCGCTGACGGTCGGTCTCCTGATCCCCCGCACCGTGACCATCGAAGGCATCGTCCGCGACACGACACCTCCCTAGGACCCCCCAAGGGCCGCGCGACGGTTCACCAGTTCCTCGATCATCGAACCACATCTGACAGATGCGCCCCGCTCACGCTCGACGATCGCGCGGGCCTTCTGTCCGACCTGTCTTCTCGCCCCCTCATTCTCGAGCCAGGTTCGCCAATACATCACCAATCGTTGAATCGCCGAAGCCCGGTCCTTTGGCAAGTCGGCCGCGCCGCCGAGTCGAATCATGAGCCGGGCATCGCGGCTCTCCATCCACCGAGGGCCGAAAAGGATGGGGCTCTCCCATGCGGCGGGTTCGATGACGGAGTGAAGCCCCGCCCGACCGAACCCACCGCCGACATACGCGATGCTGCCCGAGCCATAGAGTCGTGCGAGCACCCCAACACGGTCGACCACCAAGATCCTCCACTGCTGTGGATGACCTTCCCCGAGAAGAGTGATACCGTGGTGACCGAGACGGTGAGCCAGGTTCAGGACCTTTGTCACGTGGGATCCGGTCGGCCGATGGGGAGCCAGGATGAGTCGTGCCGCCGGGTAGTCGTCACGTAGTTCGGCGAAGGCGTGGAGCAAAACGTCCTCATCCGCCGGCCAGGTGGACCCAGCAACCAGTGTGGGTGCCCCGGCCGAAAGACCCAGAAGGGGATCGTCTGGCGAAACGGCCTCCATGGCTTCCATCACACTGTCGTATCTCGGGTCTCCCAGGATCCGCACGCGATCCGAGGTGACTCCGAGGATGGCAAGGCGAGTCGCGTCGGACTCGGAGACCGCACCGGCCACCTGCACGACCTCGTACCCGGGGCGTGCCAGTCGTCGAACCGGCCAACGAAGCCGACCACTGTGCGGGCGCACCGTCGCAGCGATGATCCCAACCCGGGTTTGCCGATGGTGCGCCTGCGTGGCCAGTTCGGGCCAGATGTCACCACGGCAGAAGATGAGAGCGTCGGGCGAGAGGGCGGCCAGGCTGGACCTCACGGCATCGGCCGTATCGTATGGCACGTAGCCCGTGATGTCCGCGCCCATGCTCTCCGCGATGACCGTGGCCGAGGGACTGAAAAAGGTGAAGGCGACCTGCCACTCGGGATGCGCTTCGCGCAGGAGGCGGACAACGGGGCGCGCCGAGAGCGCCTCCCCCACGGAACTCGCGTGGAACCACACCAGGGGTCGCGTACGATTGCGGCTGTCGGCCGACCACGCCCTGAACGCGGCAAGGCTCGCCCTCCTCCCTGCGTGGCCCCGGGCGATCTCCCGACTGAACTTGGTCAGGATGGGGATCGCCAGGCCTGCGATGCCGATGCCTGCCCGATAGGTCCGTGACGTGGCGGTCATGAGGGTTGAATCTAGGCAGCTTGCTCAATTGCTACCTGGTATCCTATCGTATGGAGTCCGCCCGATGTTCCACCCTGTGAAAGGAGGTGATCCATTGTCTAGTGACAAACGTCGTTCGGGTCTGAGCTGGGCAAGCGATCGCCCGATAGAGGCGTGAGTCGAGCGATCGTCTCGGACTCGATGACTCGAGGCCGCGCCGCGGAGCCGCCGTGCTTCGCGGCGCGGTCTGTCTCCACCGCAGGTCCCCTCGCATGACCGCTTCATCCTACTGGTCTGACACCACGTCCCCCAGATACAGTCTTCTCTTCGCCTTCCCGCTCCTGCTGAGTTACGAGGTGCTCGCCTGGGTGCTCGGTGGGGGAGGGCAGACGGGTATCAGGAACGGGGCGGATGTCCTGCTCAAGAGTCTCTTTCTGGGACTCGGGGGGGAGCATGGGCTCACGATCTTCACTCTCGTTCTGCTGGGTACCGGGGCGTACTTGGTGATCAGGGATCTCCGGAAGGCGGGACGTCCACGCCTCGGGGTCTTTGGTGGGATGGTGGTGGAGAGTGTGATCTATGCCCTCATGCTCGGTGGGGTTGCGGGACTCCTGACCAACATCCTCCTGACGGGGCGTCTCTCGATACCGTCCGCTCAGTTGGCCGAGTTCGATCTTCCGACGCAACTCATGGTGTCGTTGGGGGCAGGGATCTACGAGGAGTTGCTCTTCCGGGTTCTCCTCGTCACCGCTCTGATGGTGCTGGCCCGGCGTGTGTTCCGGTGGGCCAAGGTACCTTCCGGCATCTTCGCCGCCGTTCTGGGCGCCCTGGTGTTCTCGGGCTTTCACTATGTGGGGCCCTACGGTGATCCCTTCGAGGTCGGGTCGTTCACCTTCCGAGCGGTGGCGGGACTGCTCTTCAGCGGACTCTACATCGTGCGCGGCTTCGGTGTGACTGCCTGGAGTCACGCCCTCTACGATGTCTTCCTGTCACTCGGGTAGCGAGGCACCACCAGTCTTGACCCGGTAAATCGAGTCGATCACCTGCCGGAATACGGTGATCGGGTGTGCGCCGACCATCATTCCTCCCTCGATCCAAAAAGCTGGCGTGCTCGAGGCCCCCGCTCGCACGGCACCTTGGGCGTCACTCTCAACCAGACCCCTCATCTCTCCCTGCTGCAGACACGTCGTCACACGAGGTCGGGAGATCTTCAGCGTATCGGTCAGTGACAGCAAGAAGGGACCAGGGTTACGAATCGGCGCCCAGACATCCTGATGCAGGAAGAGTAGGTCGTGAGCTTCCCAGAACTTGCCCTCCTTCGCGGCGCACATCGCGAACTCGGCACTGGCAATCGCGTTGGGGTGAATCGAGGGGAGGGGGAAGTTGATGAACACCCACCGGACCTTCCCTGTCGCGATATACTCCCGCTCGATCTGCGGGAACGTTTGGAGCGTGTGGGCTCGGCAGAAGGGGCATTGAAAGTCTGACATCTCATAGACCGTGACCGGCGCCGTAGTCGACCCCTTGGTACGGGCAGCGAGATAGTCATTCTGGGCGGCAAGAGGCAGCGCCGTGACCGGGCAGAGGAGGAGCAGCGTGGCAATGAAGGGTGTACGGGTCATTAGCGTCTCGGTCGGCTTTGGCCGTTCTCCGGGTTCAAGATGGTCGTATCCGTCATGATTCGCAGGTTCCACACCCATTGGGCATTGGGATCCAACACGTTCACCGCGCGCGCAACGACCCACCAATCGCCCGGTTCGAGCGTGACGGTGGCCCACCCCGCAGGTCCCGTGGATTCGATGATCGGATCCCGATGCGTTTGGCGCACCAGGATCCGGTTGACGCTGTCGATGCCCCGGTGTGCCGAGTCCTCCCATGCGGCCAATGCAGTCCGCAGGGACTCCGCTTCGGGAAGAACATGACGCACCGCATCGAGTTCCAGGCGAGCCCGCTCGACATCGGGTCCCAGGAGCCGCAGCGCATCGTGTCGCTCCTGCAGGGCGGTAGTCACACCGAGCCGCTCTCCCGCGTCATCGGACATTTGCGCGAGTCGGCTTTCGAGTGAGTCCCGTTCTCGCGTAAGGCGCTCCCGCTCGGCACCCAGGCTCACGTACCGCACAAACGGTTCCCGAAACAGCTGCAGCAAGCTGTCCAACCGTGAGGTATCGGGCCGGGGTGTGGGTGCCTGCGCCTCGAGCTCCCGCAGGGCGCTGTCCCGGTCGTAGGGGAAGAAGAACAGTCGCACGCCGGGGACTGGCGTCTCGCGTCCTTGAACGTCGGGGATCATCACGCGGATGGTCGCCTGATCGTCCTCGCAGCCCAACAGGAACATCGGGACGATCAGCAGGCACAGGCAAGTGAGTGAGCGCATGGGGATCCCAGCAGACCACCCGCCTCGAAATCGGCGAGGCAGGGAACTAGTCGGCGATGACGCCGGGGAGGATGAAGCGAAGAGGATTGACGGGCTGGCCGTTGATATGCACCTCGTAGTGGAGGTGGGGTCCGACGGCCAAACCGGTACGTCCCACAAAGGCGATGACCTGCCCTCGTTGCACCTGCTGTCCTCGTCGTGCGGCCAGTCGGCTGGCATGCGCGTACCGCGTCACGATCCCGTACCCGTGATCGATCTCGATCATATTGCCATATCCGGTCGTCCACCCGGCCTTGACCACGATCCCGGCCGCAGGTGCTTCGATCGGGGTGCCGGCGGGGGCAGTGACGTCGATTCCTTCATGTGGCCGCGCCACGTGCAGGACGGGGTGCGTGCGCATCGATGAAAAGGCGGAGGAGAGCCACCCCTGAGTCGGCATGATCGACGGGGTCGCTTCGAGACGATCGTTGTGCGAGGAGAGACTTTCCGCGGCTTCCTGGAACGACCAGGCGAGGAGGTTGGCCCGCCGGATCAGGGTCGCGACGTCCAGACGAGACTCGACCGCGCGGTCGACCAGGACGGACTGCATTCCACTGCCCCCGACAGGGGAGCCCGGGCCACCGATCCCAGCACTGTGGACCTGCGGATCGAGCAGTTCGAGGTTGGCCAGGAGCCGGATTCTCGCTTCCCGTTCCTGGAGAGCATCGAGCGTGTCGGTGAGGACGCCGAGCCGGCTTTCCACCCGCCCCAGTTCGAGGGCAAGACGCGCATTCTCTCGCTCGAGCGCTTCGTGCTGCGCCATGTCGATGCCGCGTGAAATGGCCGCATATCCAATCAACCCCGCCACGACGAACCCGGTGACACCGAGACTCGCCACAATGCGGAGTGCCGTGCGAGAAACCTCGATGACTCGGGAGGCAGCCGACCCATGGGGGACAAACAGGATTCTCCAGCGGCGTTCGGACACTGTTCGTTGAGTACTCCGGTGACGTGATGCTGCTGGCAAGCCAGGCGAAACCACCCGGCTCCTCGGGTCGAGGGAATATGCCCCCGGCACCCCAGCAAGTCAAGCACGGGACTTAGTATCTAACTAGTTGACACACAATAACTTACATCGGAAGCGGCTTGGGGAAGAGAATCGGTGGTCGAATCGTGTGGCGTCCCTCGGTCTCCGGGAATTCGAGCACCGCCCAGTTCACTGCCGCGACGGCTCCATCCTGACCCAGCGCGCTCCAGACCTCCTGGGCCTTCGACGGCATGAACGGAGATGTCATCACGGCCAACCGGAAGAGGCACCTCGCGAGGGCACTCAGCACCTGATCGAGTTCGGCGGCCTTTCCGGCCTTTGCCAGGGACCACGGTTCGCTGTTGACGATGTATTGATTGGCGGCGCTGACCAAACCCCACGCCGCACTGAGGCCGCCTCGCAGATCGATGCCGTCCAGGGCCTCCGCATAGGCACGGGTGGCCTCGATCCCCACTCGATCCAAGTCGGTCGTCGTTCCAGGAGGGACGATTCCGTCGCGGTACTTGGCGATCATCGCCAGCGATCTGGCGACCAGGTTCCCAAGTCCGTCGGCGAGATCGGCGGTGTAGCGCTCGTCGAAGCGTTCCCACCCAAAGTTCCCATCCTGCTCGAAACCAATCTCTCGCAGCAAGAAGTACCGGAGCGGATCCACACCATGGCGCTCGATCGCCCCGTTGAGGTCGACCGCCGTGCCCGCGGTCTTCGACATCTTCGCTCCCTCCCACTGCACATAACCATGAGCCCAGACGGCTCGCGGGAGCGGGAGGTCGGCTGCGAGCAGCATGGCCGGCCACATGATGCAGTGGAAGCGCGTGATGCCTTTCCCGATCACGTGGAGATCTGCAGGCCAGCGGTCCTCGTACCCGGGCTCGGGGAAGCCGGTCGCCGTCAGATAGTTGATGACCGCGTCGAACCAGACGTAGATCGTATGGCCGGGGCTCCCGGGATAGGGGATACCCCACGGAAACCTGGATCGGGAGATCGAGACATCCTGGAGACCGTCTTCGAGGAGTCGCAGGACTTCGTTTCGACGGATTGAGGGCCCGACCTTGAACGCGCCCGTGGTGATGAGGTCGAGCAGACGATCACGATAGCGTGTCAGTCGAAAGAAGTGATTCTCCTCACGCGTGGGAACAAGTGAGAGGGTGGGATGTTCGAGGCAGTGGCCGTCCTCGATTTGGTTGTCCTGCTTGAACTCCTCGCACCCGGTGCAGTACAGCCCCTCGTACTCCCCGAGGTACAGATCGTCGGGGTTGTGAGCGTCGATGCGAGCGAGGAGCTGATGCACCGCGGTCGCGTGGCGGGGCTCGGTGGTTCGAATCCAATCGTCGTTGGTACACTCGAGTCTTGACCAGAATCGGGCGAAGCGCTCGGCCATTTGGCCGACCCACTCTTGCGGGCTGACGCCATTCTCGTTGGCGGCCTGGATGACGCTCTGGGCGTGTTCGTCCATTCCCATGAGGAAATGCACTTCATCGCCCCGCATCCGACGGTACCGAGCGATGCAGTCGGCGCCGATCTTCTCGAGTGCGTGGCCGAGGTGTGGATCGCCGTTGGAATAGTCGATTGCCGTGGTGAGGTAGAACCTGCTCACTCAATCCTCACCGGGGCTGTTGGATTCACTACCCGGCGTCGGTGGTGTCGTCGGAGGCGGGGGTCGCCGTGATCGCCTCCGCTTTCGGCGCCGCCGTCGCTTGGGGTCCGACGCTGGGGAGGCCTGCTGTGCTGGTGCCGCCGGCTTGGGTCCCTCCTCCTCCCGCCGCTGCTTGGACTTCTTCCGCTCCTGCGAGGGTCGTGGCGAGGGGACCACCTTGGCCGCCGGCTCCGTCCCAATGGCCTCGAGTTCTGCCGTGAACTCCGTGAGCAAAAGGGTTCTTGGACCGTGCTCTTCACTCCGGAGGAAGACACGCTCGCGAAAGATGTCGACTGCGGTCACCTTTTCCGGGCCGCGTGTGCCGCGAATGGTCTTGCCCTCCTTGGGGAAGCGCTTCCGCTGCTTGACGTAGAAATCGTGTTCGTACCGCAGGCAACAGAGGAGCCGGCCACAGCCTCCGGAGATCTGCGTGGGGTTGAGTGAGAGCCGCTGGTCCTTCGCGAGGCTGAGACTGACGGGGTTGAGTTCGTCGAGCCAGGTCGAACAGCAGTACTCCCGGCCGCAGCGGCCCACCCCCCCGAGCCGCGCGGCTTCGTCCCGGACCCCGATCTGACGCAGTTCGATTCGGGTGTGGTACTGGGCGGCAAGCTCTCGCACCAAGGCGCGGAAATCGACGCGTTGCTCGGCGGTGAAATAGACCGTCAGCTTCTTCCGATCCCATTGCCATTCGGCATCGGAGATCTTCAGTTCCAGTCCGTGACGGCGAGCCCGTTCCGCCACTCGGCGGCGGATGTCGTCTTCTCCCTGGCGCAGGTTCCCCGCTTGCAGAACATCCGCCTCTGAGGCTCGTCGAACGATCGCCTTGAGACTCTTGGTCACGGGCTCTTCGGGGCCACACCCCGAGCAGCCACCGCACTTCTTGTCAGCCAGATCACCCAAGGATGTGACGAGCCCAAAGTCGAACCCGCGCTCGACTTCGACGATGACGGGATCGCGGACGCGGAGGGTGTCTTCCTGGTCTCGCCAGCGAAAGTACCCTTTGCGTATGCCTTTGAACCGGACCTCGACGGTGGATGACATCAGGTCTCGGCGAAGGTCCCCATCGCAGCGTACTTGTCCGCTCGCCGCTTCACGAGTTTTTCCGGCCGGGTCCTGCGGAGATCTTTCAGGTGACGGATCAGGACGGCACGGAGATTCTCTCCAGCCGTCTCGGGGTCCTGGTGGGCACCCCCGAGTGGTTCGGGGACGATTTCGTCGATCAGATGCAAACCCAGAAGGTCCTGGGCGGTGAGTTTGAGCGCCTCGGCGGCGCGCTCCCGCTGGGTCGCATCCTTCCACAGAATGGCTGCGCATCCCTCGGGGGAAATGACCGAGTAGATGGAGTTCTCAAACATCAGTACCCGATCCGCCACACCGAGTGCCAGAGCCCCACCCGAGCCACCCTCACCAATCACGGCGGCGATCACCGGGGTCCGGAGCGCGGCCATCTCAAGGATGTTGGTGGCGAGAGCCTCCGATTGGCCCCTCTCCTCGGCACCGAGCCCGGGATAGGCGCCCGGGGTGTCGATCAGCGTGATGATC
>QKDC01000098.1 GCA_003246755.1 Gemmatimonadota bacterium
GGTCCCATCCGATGGCGAGATTACTCCGATAATGAGGCGCCGATCAAGAAGGCGCAACTCATTGTCGAGTGCGAAGCCAATCTACGGTGAGACGAGTGGCTTCTCCCATTGGTACCCGAGGCCGATACCCCAGGTCGCTGAGAGCTGGTCCCATGTCGTACCAATGGCTCCGCGCCAATGCACCTGCCACGAGCCGGGTCACCGCGGGTTCTCCAGGAAGTCGGCAGACTCGCCATGTCGTCTCCAGGGCCTGCGCGGCCAGTTGGGCCAGAGGGCGAGGCACCGACCGGCGTACTGGAGGAATCGCCAGGTCCTGGAGTAGCCCGTTGAGCCAATCCCAAAAAATGACGGGCTCGTCATTCGAGATGAAATAGGCTCGGCCGGCGCACCTGGGCTCCGGCTCCAACAGGGCATCAGCCGCATCGAGGTGCGCCCAGGCGGCATTGTCGATGTAAGTCAGGTCGACCCGGTTGCGGCCGCTACCGATCCTGCGGAGCGTTCCTTGCCTTGCATGCTCCAGGAGGCGTGGGAGCATATGGGGATCGCCCGGGCCGAAGATGAGGTGGGGACGGAGGACAACCGTCCTCAGCCATGGGCCGTTCTCCATCAGGATGAGGCGCTCCGCCATCGCCTTGCTCTCGCTGTAGGCGCTTTCGTGCCTTGTGGCCACAGGTAGGTCGGAGCTGCCCTTTTCGATATCATGCCTATAGCCCACCACCGAGGGACTGCTCGTGTATACCAGTCTTCCCGAGCCAGCCGCCCGTGTGGCTTCGACGCTGTTCCGAGTGCCGTCGACGTTCACGGCTTGGAAGACGTGACGGGGACCCCACTGGCCAACTTTAGCCGCGAGATGGAGCACCACGTCTACCGGCACGACCGCCCGGAGTACTGCCCCCCGATCACGAATGTCTAAGGTCAAGGGTTTCGCGCCGAGGGCCTCGAGTGCGGCGTACCGGTGCCGGGCCATGACCCACACCTCGTCCCCTCGCGCGAGCAGCAGCTCGACAATGCGGCTTCCCAGGAAGCCTCCGCCACCAGTGACGAGCGCCCTCAGGGTGCTACTCCCTTGAGTCGCTTCGCCGCCCAGGTGGCGAGTCTCTCCCGTTGAATCTTGGCATTGTGACGTGCGTCGACCGGAAACCCTGGATGCTGGAGGACGTGCTTTACCGTACTTCGGTATGGCGTGGCGTCGGCCATGGAGGCTATCTCCCTGACGAGCGCCCTGGTAAGCCGTGTGCCTCGCGCGAGTTCGACACAGAGCACGGGCGTTTGCCGACCTCGCGCTCCGATGCCGACCAGGGCACCGCGTGTGATCAGAGGGTGCGCGGCGAAAACGGTCTCGAGAGCATCTGGGTAGAGTGTGGTGTCGGCCGTCTCCACTCGCTGGGATTTCCGGCCGCAAAACCAGATGCGACCCTCGGCGTCGACTCGCCCCAGATCTCCGGTGCGATGGAATACCCGATCGCCTCTATGGATTTTCGCGTTCGCGGTTTCGAAGGGACGGGCGAGATATTCCGCACTGACGTTGTCACCCCCGACGACGAGTTCGCCGACGGTGTCTGCTGGCACATCGAGATCACTGGACCATCGTGGGACCGGCTCGTCGACCATGCGGATGGCGTGAACTTCCGCCCCGGTCACGGCGTGTCCGACGCAGGTACCATGGCCCAAGCGGGCCCGGCCCCAGGTGTCCGCGAGGGTACCGGTGTGTCCTGTCGCGATCGGCATTGCTTCGGTGGCTCCGTATGGGGTATGGAGCTGACCGTCGGAGTGGAGAAGAGGAACCAGCGCGTCGTGCAAGGGAGGCTCCACGGGGGCCCCCACCGTTACCGCGTTTACCACACTGCGGAGCATGAGGCCTCGGGGGCCACACCATGAAACAACCCTCCGCCAGATTGCTGGAGAGGCGAAAGCGCAGGACGCGTCATGGTCCAGGATCGCCTCGACGACTCGCTCCGCCGGTGCGCGGGCCGGGCGGGAAAAATCCATCGCCGGCAGGATTGCCGTGAGACCGTCACTCAAAGCGTACGGTACGAATGGCGCGAAGCACATTACGACCTGCATGCCAGCCCGCCAATCGCACACCTCGTGGACGACCGCCAACTGTGCCCGGACCATGCCATACGTGTAGGGAACTCCTTTGGCCGTGCCGGTGGACCCTGAGGTGTACGCGATGTAGCACGTCGTCCCGCTGTTGGTCCCGAAGGACTCCTGGGCCTGGGTGGCGGCACCCTTCCGCAGGTGCGATTCGGCCATCCAACCCGTCCCACTCGGGAGGCTGATCTCCGTGGTCGAGAATGCCTGTCTGGCAATCAGCCGGAGGACCCGCGCTGCTGTGACTCCAATGAGAACCCGGGGAGCGGCCTCCGTTACACACGCCAGTAATCGTGCGAGAGGCATTCTCGGATCGATGAAGAGCGGAACCGCCCCAACGCGAAGCAGGCCGTAGAAAACGGCGTACCCATGAATCGACGGATGCAGAAGGTACAGGACACGGTCACCATCCCGCGTGCCCGCGCGCTCGAGACATGACGCGTAACGATCCGCTAACCGGTCGAGTTCAGCATAGGTGATCTCGTGCCAAGCATTGTGGCGTGCGGAGCGTCCCAACCAATTGACCCGGCGCACCGGCTCTCGGATGGCCACCCGCCCCGGATCCGACCGGGCCCAGTCGCGGAGTCTGGATGGGAAGGTGTGGTCGTCCGGCATGCCGGGTCAGGACCGCTCGAGAAATTCGCGCATCAGGGGCAGAATGCGCGGTGAGGCCTCTTCGATCACCCAGTGGCCGGCGTCCTCGATGCGGTGGACCTCGGCGGTTGGAAAGCGTTGGTGCCAATCCGCAAGATACGGAGGTCCGAAGACGGGGTCTCGCATGCCCCAGATCACCAGGTGGGGTCGGCCAGCAAACACGGTTCCCCCCCCCGCCATGGTTTCGAGGAGAGCACGATTGGGATGGTCGGACTCCACCGGGATCTCCTGGACGAATCGGAGAATCGCATGGCGGTGGGTCGGCGTGTCGTAGGGGTGGAGATACCCCTTTCGGACCGTGGCTGGCATGCCGTGCCCATTGACCCGCGTCGACATGAACCCAGCCCGCAACATTCCGTTCAGACGCTGAATCACCAGGGCGCCGAGCCCCGGTCGGCGGAGCAGAGTGAGAATGCGAGGCAGGGAAAGGAGGGTCGCCGCCGTATTGAAGGTGATGAATCGACGGAATCGATCGGGTGTGTGCATCGCGGTGAGGAATCCGATTGGGCCACCCCAATCGTGGATAACCAGGGTGACTTCCTTCAGATCGAGATGGGCTACCAACTCGAGGAGGTTGTCGACATGCGCGACGATTCCATCATTTTCGTGTTGCGGCTTGTCCGACAGGCCGCAACCGATATGGTCCGGGGCGATGCATCGATAGTCGCTTCGCAGGTCGCGAATGATGTCTCGATAATAAAACGACCAGGTTGGATTGCCATGGAGCAGTAGCAAGGGAGGGCCGGTACCTTCATCGATGTAGTGCATCCGATGACCGCTCTCGAGTCGAAGGAATCGACTCTCGAATGGATAAAGTTCCCGGACGACCGGGGGGAGGGTCATGCCGTTGGCTGCAAAAAGTTCATACGTGGACCTCGGCTGATGGTGACGTTGGTGGATTCCGGCCTGTACAGATCTCCGTCGATCAGATAACCGCAGTCTCCCCGCACGGTCAGCGAGCTGCAGCGGCCAATCCTGACACCGGGGTGGCGGCACCGTCCGCGGAAGATCGACCAGAGGCGCGGGGCGATCTCGCGGGGCCGCATCATGGTGGCGGCGACGTTGATGAGGTCCGTGTGGTCTGCAACCTCCCCGAATGGCCGGAACCAGAGGAGCGGTCTGTCCACCACACTGGCAAGCAAGGTGTGTGGCGCACCAGACATCCAGGGCCCGGAATCGTCGGCGTTGATCTCCAGCCTGACCGGATCGTAGAATGAGCCCCCGAAGAGAGCAGTGCGCAGAGGCAACAGGGAGGCGACAACAGCGTCGCGGATCCCAGGCTCTGGGCGGCGGTAGTACGTCTCGAAGGCACGGAAGACGAGACCCGTTGCGAAGCTGAATCCATGGAGGACGTCGTGGGATGCATCCTCGACTCTGAGTAGGGGCAACTTCCTGACGGGCAACTGTCCCGATTCGAGCAGAGCCAGACTCGTGGCAAGGACATCATCCGGAGCGCCGCCGCTGCCGATGGCCCGTGCAAGCCCGTTCATGGTGCCGCCGGCGAGGACGAGGACCACCGGGAGGCTGGCGTGGTCGTAGTGCCGGACGATGGCGTCAACGAGATGGTGCAGGCTGCCATCCCCGCCGAGTCCGGCGACGACCCTGACGTTACGAGCGCAGAACCTCGCGATAGCGTCATCGAGTTCTTCGAGCGTGTGGGTAACACTCACGGCGTGTGACGGCAGGTGTGACGCCCAGAAGGGGGCTGGGCCAAGGTAACGGCGCCTCACCGCCCGGGCACGACCGTTGACGACGAGGCCGAACCCCTCGGTCATGTGGTCAACGCGGCCCTGGCTCTTGGATCAGGGCACGGTAGGGAGGTAGTGGGATACTTGTCATAGGGAACAGCTGACTCCTGTCCATGAGAGCGTACCCCAAGGGGTCGGAAGGATTTCCGCTTGACTGCCCCTTGACCGGCACCCCCTATGATGCCCCCCGTCTTCAACGGGGGCTAGTCATGCGATCGATTTCACTCAGTATTGCACTCCTTGCCACCCTTGGGCTGACGACTCTGGCGGGGCAAACCATCGCTCCTGGAGACACGGTTCGAGTGCTGGCGCCTCACGACCTGGGTGGTCCACTCGTTGGGACCCTGGTCGCCCTCGATCACGACTCGCTCACGGTCCAAGACCGAACGGGCACACTCCGTCTATCGCGAGCATCTGTCGCTCGTCTCGAGGTCAGGAGGGGGAGTAAATCGAACTTGCGCTCGGGTGCCGGCTTTGGGGGTCTGGCCGGTTTTGTCCTTGGATTGCTCATTTCCAGGAGCGACTGTGAGCGGAGCCCCTGGCCTGCCGACAGCCAAGCTTCATGTATGTTGTTCATAGCGGGGGGATTCGCTGGGTTCGGTGGGGGGGTGGGGGCCGTGGTAGGAGCGCTAACCAGGTCGGCCCGGTGGTTCGAAATCTCGCCTGATGAACTCAGTATCGGCGTCGGACCTGTCCTCAAGGGCGGGGTGAGATTCCAATTGTCAATCGCCTTCTAGTTGCGCTTGTTCAGGGCGACTGGGTGAAATTTCTCGCTTGACTCTTGCTTGAGCCTGCCGTGAGAGGTTGGTATCGACTCTCACAGGGGCGCGTCATGCGGAACCTACTCGCGATCGTTGCACTGTTGGTCTGCGTCACCTCGTTGCAGGGCCAATCCCAATCCCTCGTTGGCCAGCGTGTGTGGGTCCGTTCGCCCAAGTCGTCCGGCGCCCTCGACGAGGGCGTCAAGGGAACGGTGGAAGGGATCTCTGGTGATTCGCTCCAGCTCCGCCTGGAAAGCGGGAGTGAGGTGGTCTCGGTCGAGCTTGGGGAGCAGGACCAACTCTTCGTCTTCACCGGCCGTCGGAGAGCCCCTCTCCGGGGTGCTCTCATTGGCGGTGGTGGTGGAGCACTCGTGGGATTAGTCCTTGGTCTTGCGGCAGGCGAGGACTGTTCGAAGAGTCATGGGTGGTTCTGTTTCGATCGCGGCGAGATGGCGACCGCCGGCGCTCTCGGCCTCGGGGCCGTGGGCTTGGTTGGAGGGCTGGTCATCGGGGGGCTGGGCCATCACGACACCTGGACTCGGGTCGCCTGGCTCGAAGGTGTCCGCCCGGTCATCACTCCGAACCCACATGGGATTACGGTCGGATTATCGCTCGCGTTCTGACGGCGGGAGAGTGTGATCGGGTGACCGCTTGGCAAGGCGGTGAACCTCCGCCGTGAGACCATCGAGCAAGCGCCGGTACTTCCGCCCGGCGCGCGACCCGATCCGCCCCCAGAGCAGCCGAGCGGCCGCAAAGGCGCCGGCACCGATCCCGAGACCCAAGCCGACCGAGAGACCCTGCGCATTCCCGAGGCCCACAAGCGTGATCAGCGTGGCGATGCCGATGGGCCCGTAGATGAGAACCGCCTTGTGCCCGGCGTCTCCCAACACCTGGAGCCGAGTGCGTCCGGAGTCGGGTCTGACCAGAACACTGATGGTCTTCGCGTCACTGGTCCACTCCAACCAG
>QKDC01000128.1 GCA_003246755.1 Gemmatimonadota bacterium
GCATTACGGATTCTCGACAACGGTTCTCACCGAGCACACGGCGGAAGCGGCTGACCTTCTCCGTCGGGTTCTCCGCGAACCTCTTCTGGCGACCGATGACATCCTGCTCGAGCGACGATTACTCGAGGATGACGCGAGAGAGGCCGCCGACGACATGCACCGGCGCCCCATCCAGCTCGCCATGCGTGCCGCGTTCGGCCCATCGGGGCTGGGACTCCCACTCTTCGGCTTTCCGGATACGGTTCGAGAGATCCCTCCCGAAGCCGTACGTGGGTGGCATGCCCAGGGGATCGCTGCGGGTCGCACGACCGTCGTGGCTGTTGGTGAATTCGAGCCCGAGAAACTCGTGGAGGCACTGGCCTCGATCTTCCACACCGACCCGGCGAGTGAGGCGATCGAAACGGAAATTGTGCGAGAATGGGCTCCGGCCGCCGAGGCACGCCAGATGGTTGAGGTCCGTGAAAAAGCCCAGACGGGATTGGCCCTGCTCTTTCACGGGCCCGGATGGCGGGATCCCGACCGGCACGCCGCTTTGGTCTGGGCCGCTCACGCAGGGGGCCTGGGTGGGCGGCTCTTTCAAACACTCCGGGACACGCATTCCCTGGCCTACACGGTCTCAGCCAATGCGTGGCAGCGGCGACACGTTGGGGGCTTCGTGACGTACCTCGGCACGTCACCGGACCGGGAGGAGGAGGCACGACGGCGGTTGCTGGAGGAAATGGCCTTTCTTGCCGAGGTCCCTCCGAGTAGCAAGGAGGTTTCCGATGCCGTCGAGTACCTGGTGGGGCAGGCGGAAGTACGGCGGCAGAGTGCCGCGGCGATGGTCAGTGAGATGGCGACCCATTGGCTCATGGGGGGTACCGTGGATGAACTCGTGGATCCCGGATCTGCGGTTCGAGGGGTGCGGCCTGCCGACCTCGTCAGGGTGGTCCGCACCTATTTGGCGGGACAACCGCATGCGGAGGGTGTGGTGCGAGGGCGCCCATCGGGAAAGTCCGGTCAGGAGACGGTTACATTCTGACCAGGTTGTCGAAGGGAGTGTGATGTCACGAGCTGAGCAGCAGGGTGGGGGGGGGACCGTTCGGCGCGTGCGGTGGAGTGTTGCCGATGCTCTGACGTTGGTCCGTGTGCCCCTCGCCGTGGCGTTCTTCTTCGTTGAGGATACGTCGTGGCGGTTCGTGATTCTCGCCGCCGCCGCCGCGAGTGATCTCTTCGATGGGAGGATTGCCCGCCGCTTTGGGTCATCGCGTTTTGGGGTCTTCATCGACCCCGTGGCCGACAAGCTCTTTATGGCTTCCGCGTTTGCGGTAGTGTTCCTTTCGGGGCGGCTCCGACTCTACGAGGTCATCGCCGTGCTCGCACGGGACCTCGTGGCCGCCTTTGCGTTTGCCATGGTCACGATTCAAGGGCGTCCTGTCTCCATCCCTGCCCGCTTGGGGGGGAAGGCGGTGACCGTCCTCCAACTCGCGACCCTGGTCGCTTTCTTGGCGGACTCGGCGCTACTGAGGCCGATGACTTGGGCAACGGGGGCCGTCGCCCTCTATGCCATCTGGGACTACCACCGGGTCGCGCCCGCCGCTCAGCCGGTGGGGAAAGAACCTGTCGGAGGAAGAGGTGAGCCTGGTGAACAGTAACATCCGGACGGTCACGGTTTCGTGGGTTGGAGATGCCCGGTTCACCGGGGTGACATCGACCGGGGAAACGGCGAGTATCGATTCGGATGGACCGACTGCCCCAGGACCGATGCATCTGCTGCTCATGGCGCTGGCGGGGTGTACAGGTGCTGACGTCGTGGCCATCGCCGAGAAGATGCGAGTGGAGCTGACTCAGTTCGAGGTCGAGGTTTCCGGAACACGGCGCGAGGAGTTCCCGAGACGCTACGTCGCCATCCACTTGATTTTTCGGATGACGGGTGACGGCCTCACCGAAAACAAGGCCCGTCGCGCAATCGATCTTTCCTTGTCGACCTACTGTTCGGTGGTCGGCTCCCTCTCCCCCGACATTCCCATCACCTACGACCTGGAGCTCTCCGGACAATAGGTGCCAAAAAAAAGCCGCCATGTCCTTGGCGGCTCACCTGTGACGACGGGCAACCCTAACTGGCACTCCCCGCCGTCTGACTCCTCACGACCGGTTTGCAGAACCGATCACCGAGAATCCGAATCTGATTCAGTTGTTCCTTCGACAGATCGATGTACCGCTCACCGATGTACTGCATCGTATCGTCCATCCAGGCCTTCTGCTGCTCGTCATCGGCCTCGATGACTCCACATCGCAGAATATGACTGAAAAGTTCGTCTCTGGCCTGATCGAGTTGCGCTGAGGATTTGCTGTCTCGCTTGTGTGTTCCCATGCCCCTTCCTGTTCTCGTGATGACCCCGTGCTCGGGGCGTTAGCACGTCAAATATAGCGGAACCCTTCCAATGCTCGCAAACCGCGGTGTCGCAGTAACTTCTCTCCCACGCATGCCGCATTACATTTGACCCGCAACGAGACTCCACGTCCGCCCGACATCGAGGTCCTCTCATGGCTGAATCCACGAAGTCCGTCAATCGTTTCTATCTGCTGATCGGCGTCCTGCTCGTCGCGGGTGCGGGAGCGCTGATCTACCTCGGGCGACGAGGACCGTCGGTGCCGGTCCCGGTGGCGGTGACGGTCGAACCCTCCGACACGGCGGGGTTTGCGGGATACGTCCTGGGATCGGCCGACGCCCCAGTGGAGATCATCGAGTTTGCCGATTATCAATGTCCGGCTTGTCAGACCTTCGAGATGGTCGAGTTTCCGTACGTGCGTGACCGGTTAGTCGCCACGGGCCGCGTGCGTTACATCTATCGCGACTTCCCCCTTGATCAGCACAACGGGGCTCGACTCGCCGCGCACACCGCTGCCTGCGCGAATGATCAGGGGAAGTTCTGGGAGGTCCATGAAGCCATCTACCGGACGCAAGGCGAATGGTCGTTGGCGACGACGTCCCGCATTGGGAGCATCTTTCGTGACCTGACGGAAGCGGCCGGAGTCGACATGGCAAGCTGGGACGAGTGTATGCAATCGCTCCGGTATGCCGGTCGGATTCAGGCATCACTCGAACAAGGCCTTCGTCTCGGCGTGAATTCCACACCGTCATTCGTGATTGGCGGCGGATTGTATGCCGGGGTCATGGCCTACGATCGCCTCCGTGCGATAGTGGATTCTCTGAGTCCAGCTCCATGACCCGTCGCATGGCGGTGGCGGTGGCGAGCCTGCTCGGCGTGTTCGTCTCCGCCTACCTCTGGCTCCACAAGATCGGGGTCATCGGGAGCATGGTGTGCGGTACCGGTGGCTGCGAGACCGTCCAATTCAGTCCCTATAGCCTGTTCCTCGGAATCGATGTCGCCCTGATCGGCCTCCTCGGATACATCGTCCTCCTGCTCGTTGCACTGATTGCCATTCATCCGTCGCAGGCCAATGCTCGCGGCCCCGCTCTCGCGCTCCTGGGATTGAGCGTCGGAGCGGTCCTCTTCACCGCTCGTCTCAAGTATCTCGAGTTCTTCGTGATCGGTGCGGTGTGCCAATGGTGTGTCGTATCGGCCATCCTGATCACCGTGATTTTCGTGCTTTCCGTCCTCGAGTATCGGAGATTCCTGCCGCATCGCTCGCATGAGTGAGGCACCACACGGCCGTTCGGCGCCTCGAGGAAAGACGCTGGCGATTCTCTCGCTCGGTGCGCTGGGTGTGGTGTACGGCGACATCGGTACCAGCCCACTCTATGCCATCAAGGAGTGTTTCGAGGGGGTCTACAGTGTGGAACTGACGCCGGCGAACATCTACGGCGTGTTGTCGCTCATCTTCTGGTCCCTCAACTTCGTGGTGTCGTTCAAGTACGTCGGACAGATGCTCCGTGCCGACAACCGGGGTGAGGGAGGCATTCTGGCTCTGATGGCGCTGCTCGGGTCCCGGGGCGACCGGGGCAAGTGGAGGGCCGCCCTCTTTACCGTCGGGTTGTTCGGCGCGGCTCTGCTTTATGGTGACGGCATCATCACCCCAGCCATCTCCGTCCTCGGGGCCATCGAGGGGCTGGGGATCGCCACCCCGGTCCTCGGTCCATGGGTGCTCTGGATCAGTCTCGCCATCATCGTCGCGCTCTTTGCGGTCCAGCGACATGGGACCGCGATAGTGGGTGCCATCTTCGGCCCCGTGACCACCGTGTGGTTCGTCAGCATCGCGGCGTTGGGGATCCACGGTATCGTGGCCGAACCCTCCGTCCTGCGGGCCCTCAACCCATGGTATGCCGTAGACTTCTTCATCCGGAACGGGGTCATGGGGGGGATCGTGTTGGCGTCGGTGGTCCTGGTCATCACGGGTGGAGAGGCGCTGTACGCCGACATGGGGCACTTCGGAAAACGCCCCATCCGTGCCGCCTGGTTTGCGGTGGTCCTGCCGGCGCTCGTGCTGAACTACTTCGGGCAGGGCGCCTTACTGCTGGCCCATCCTGAAGCGGTTCAGAATCCGTTCTACAGTCTGGTGCCGGCCTGGGCGCTCTACCCCATGATCGTGATCGCGACCGGCGCCGCCATCACCGCCTCGCAAGCGCTGATCTCAGGGGCGTTCTCCCTCACACAGCAAGCGGTGCAGTTGGGGTATTGCCCTCGGGTCACCATCGTCCACACGTCAAGGACGCAAAGGGGCCAGATCTATATCCCTGAGGTCAACCACGCCCTGGCCGTGGCGTGCGTGGCGCTGATCCTCGGCTTCCGCACGACCTCCAATCTGGCTGCGACCTACGGGGTGGCCCTCACCGGCACCATGACCATCACCACACTTCTGTTCACGGTGGTAGCGCGAAATCGCTGGCGTTGGGCGTGGTGGAAAGTGCTGCTCGTCGTCGTCCCCATTCTTGCCGTCGATCTGTCCTTCGCCGTGGCGAACCTCATCAAGATCCCAAGCGGAGGGTGGTTTCCCCTCAGTATCGCTGCGGGGGTGTTCGTCCTCATGAGCACCTGGAAACGTGGCAAGGCGATCGTCCGGGCCAAGCTCAAGGAGAACTTGTTTCCGCTTGACCTTTTCGTGGCGGACATCGAACAGCGTCAGCCCCCGCGTGTCCCCGGTACCGCCATCTTCATGACCGCGGATGTCAGCGGAGCTCCGGCCGTGCTGTTGCATCACGTCAAGCACAACAAGATGCTCCATGAGCGAATCATCTTGCTGTCCATCACCACTCCCGATGAGCCTCAGGTCGACGAGGAAGAGCGGCTCACGATCCGATCGCTCGGAGCGAACTTCCACATCGTGACGGCCTCGTATGGGTTCATGGAGACGCCGAGTGTACCCCAGATCCTGGAAGGCCTGGCGTCGCGAGGCATGCAGCTCAAGCCCCTGGAGACGTCGTTCTATCTCGGTCGGGAGACCATCCTCCCCACGGGGAAGGGCCGGTTGGCACGATGGAGGAAACGGCTGTTCATCGTGATGGTGCGGAATGCCAATTCAGCGGCGGCGTACTTCGATCTGCCGCCCAACCGGGTGGTGGAACTCGGCGCCCAGATCCAACTCTAGCCCCCCTCCCGGCGTTTTTCCGCGTTACTCCTCTTCCTCGTACTGCGCCTGCAGGCGCGCAACAACAGACGGGTCGGCCAAGGTGGTGGTATCACCGAGGGTTCGCCCCTCGGCAATATCCTTCAGCAAGCGCCGCATGATCTTTCCACTTCTGGTCTTCGGGAGATCGCCGGCAAAGAAGAGGTCGTCGGGTTTGGCGATCGGCCCGATCTTGGTACCAACATGCCGTCGCAGGGTATCTCGGAGTTCCTCGGTCGGAGCATGCCCCTCTTTCAAGGTCACGAATGCCGCGATGGCCTGTCCCTTCAGGTCGTGGCTCTTCCCCACGACGGCCGCTTCCGCCACTGAGGGATGATCGACGAGGGCACTCTCGACCTCCATCGTTCCGATCCGGTGGCCGGCCACATTCATGACGTCATCCACCCTTCCCAGAATCCACCAATACCCATCCTCGTCGAGTTTCGCGCCGTCGCCGGCGAAATACCTACCCGGGAACCGCTTCCAGTAGGTCTCCTGATACCGCTCATCATCCCCGTAGATGGTGCGGAGCATGCCGGGCCAGGGTTCAGTGAGCGTGAGGAATCCCCCCCCCGTTTCCAGGGGGACCCCATTGGTGTCCACCAGCTCCGCCGTGATGCCTGGGAAGGGAACGGTGGCACTCCCCGGCTTCGTGGTGGTGATCCCGGGGAGGGGGGTGATCAGGATCGCTCCCGTCTCGGTCTGCCACCAAGTGTCGACGATCGGGCATCGACTCCCACCGATGTGCTCGTGATACCAGATCCACGCTTCGGGGTTGATCGGCTCGCCGACGGAACCCAACAGGCGCAGTGTACTGAGATCGTGTTTGGCGGGGTGTTCGGGACCCCACTTCATGAAGGCGCGAATGGCCGTCGGAGCGGTATAGAAGACGGAGATCTTGTACCGCTCGATCAACTCCCAGAACCGATCTCGGGCGGGCCAATCGGGGGCCCCTTCATACATGAGGACCGTGGCACCGTTGGCCAGTGGTCCGTACACGATGTAGGAGTGCCCTGTCACCCAACCCACGTCGGCGGTGCACCAGAAGATGTCTTCTTCGTGGAGGTCGAACACATACTTGGTGGTGGATGCCACCTGCGTGAGGTATCCCCCCGTGGTGTGCACGATTCCCTTCGGTTTTCCGGTGGTCCCGGAGGTGTAGAGTATGAACAACAGGTCTTCGGCATCCATGGCCTCGGCGTGACAGTCTTTGGAGGCCGGGTCGACCACCTCATGCCACCAGTGGTCTCGCCCTGGCTGCATCTCGGTTTGAGCCTCCCCTGAGTCGTCTCCGGTCTCTCGGCGCACGACCAGGACATGGCGGATCGAGGCACAATCGGTGAGCGCTTCGTCGGCCACCCGCTTGAGGGGGATCATGTTCCCGCGGCGGTACCCCCCATCGGCCGTAATCAGAGCAACGGCTTTGGCGTCGTTGATCCGATCTCGCAGGGAGTCCGCCGAAAAGCCACCGAACACTACCGAATGGGGTGCGCCAATTCTGGCACACGCCAGCATGGCAATCGCGGCTTCGGGGATCATGGGGAGGTAGATCGCCACGCGATCGCCTCGCCCCACTCCCAGCGTCCGAAGTGCGTTGGCGCAGCGATTGACCTCGACACTCAACTGGGCATAGGTGAGGACGCGTGTGTCCCCCGGCTCACCCTCCCAGATGATGGCTGGCTTGTCGCGTCGGGGACCCCCCAGATGACGGTCCAGGCAATTGACTGCCACATTGAGCTGTCCCCCGACGAACCACTTGGCGTGCGGCGGGGTCCATTCAAGGACCGTATCCCACGGGCGGATCCAGTCGAGTGCTTTCGCTTGCTCCTCCCAGAACGCGAGTCGGTCGTCGCTCGCGGCTTCGTAGAGGGCCGGGGTGGCGACCGAAGCTGCCGCGAACTCGGGGGGCGGCGGAAAAGTCCGATTCTCCTCCAGCAGTGTATCGATCTGGTCAGTCATGGTGTTAGGGCCTCGGGGTGGCGAAGGTATGCCGGTGTTCGGTATCGACGTCGCGGCTCACCTGGGCCGCTTCCTCAAGATATCGGTGCCCGCACTTTTGCAGGCCGTGCCTCGTACCATCCCTTGCTTCGGTTGACCAGCATCACAACCAGAAGCATGACTGGTACCTCGATCAACACCCCCACGACCGTCGCCAGCGCGGCACCGGACTCAAACCCGAAAATACTGATTGCGGTGGCCACGGCGAGTTCGAAGAAGTTGGACGCGCCAATCAGCGCCGACGGGCAGGCCACGTCGTGTGATTCGCCCACGGCCCTGTTGAGGATGTAAGCGAGCCCTGAATTGAAGAACACCTGGATCAGGATGGGGACGGCGAGCATCCCGATGATCAAAGGCTGCCGTAGGATCTGCTCGCCTTGAAAGGCAAAGAGCAAGACCAGCGTGAGCAGCAGCGCCGTGATGGACCACGGACTGATACGCGCCAACAGCCTCTCGAGCGCTCCCTGTCCCCCCCGCGACAGCACACGGGCGCGGATCAGTTGGGCCAGCACCACGGGCAGCACGATGTACATAGCCACCGAGGTCAGCAGTGTCTCCCAGGGGACGGTGATGGACGAGATGCCCAGCAGCAAGGCCACGATCGGGGCGAAGGCGAAGATCATGATCGTATCGTTCAGCGCCACCTGCGAGAGCGTGAAATACGGGTTCCCGTTGGTCAATCGGCTCCACACGAACACCATGGCGGTACATGGGGCGGCCGCGAGGAGAATCAAACCGGCGACGTAGCTGTCGAGTTGGTGGGCAGGCAGGTACGGAGCAAACACATGACGGATGAAGAGCCAGGCGAGCAAGGCCATGGAGAACGGTTTTACCGCCCAGTTGATGAGCAGCGTCACGCCGATGCCGCGGACGTGCTGCCGAATCTGACCCAGCGCCCCCAAGTCGATCTTGAGCAGCATGGGAATGATCATCACCCAGATGAGAACTCCAACCGGGAGGTTGACCTTCGCCACCTCCAGGCTGCCGATGGCCTGGACTGCCCGGGGAAACAACTGGCCGACCATGATGCCAACCCCGATGCAGAGCACGACCCAGAGGGTCAGGTAGCGCTCGAAGACATGGAGTGATGTCTTGCTGGGGGGTGCCGGTGGTTTCGCAGTCACTTGGGACACGTGATTCTCGCTCGTGGGGTCGGTGGACGACGGTCGAACCGGCGGGAAACGTCACACCTGCCGGGCGCCGGGGAAAGGGGCTGAGTCAGGCCGTGCTCCGGGGGAATTCTGGCGTTCGGCCGTTGGCTGCCGCGGAATGCACCGTGGCGCACGGGCAACGGAAGGCGTCTGGCAGACCTCTTGCACCACGACGTGGTCATGTCAGCGGCGAATTCACACGAACGGGTCCTCAGCGCCCCCGAATGTCTCGGCCTCGAAACCCGGGCGGACTTCCGGCGCCAAGGTGTTGGTCTCCTCGAACAGCTGCCGGAGGGCGAGGGGCGCCTCGTCGTCGATCTTGGCTCGACCGGCCGCGTGGATTCCGCGGGACTCGGTGCTCTGATGCTGGTACAACGGCACGCCGAAGAGCGTCATCAGCGGATCGTCTTGCGGAACGCGAGCGATGAGGTCCGCTACCTCCTCGCTCTGACGAAACTCCTCGACCTCTTCGAACTCGAAGCCGTCAGCGGGTGACAACGGTATATTAGCCCGCGTGTCCGACGCGACTCGTGGTTCCATTGTCAGTGAGCTCTCCACACCCGCACACCCCGGTCCCGGAATCTCCCTTCCGATCCTGGCCCGGGGGATCGAGCGCCGGTTTGGGAGAGCGTGGGTGCTCCGTGGTATCGACCTCACGGTCAACCCAGGCGAACTCCTCATCGTCGCCGGACCCAACGGGGCCGGCAAAACGACTCTGCTCCGAATCCTGGCGGGCCTCATGCGCCCGACCGCGGGTTCGATTCGCGTCTTCGGCTCCGACCTGCGAACCGATCCCCTGCGGCGGGCCGACGTGGGTTTGCTCTCCCATCAGAGCCTGCTCTATGACGACCTGACGCCTCGGGAGAACCTCGAGTTCGCTGCCCGGCTGTACGGCCTCGATCATCGAAGTGAGCGTGCCGGTGAAGCTCTGGCCGCGGTGGGGCTGACGGATCGCGCCAGAGATCCGGTGCGTCTCCTGAGCCGGGGGATGGTGCAGCGTGTGGCGATCGCACGTGCGCTCCTTCATGGTCCACGGGTTCTCTTGCTGGATGAACCGTTCACGGGGTTGGACGTACCGTCCAGCCGCCGGGTGACCGAGGTGCTGGCTGCCCAGTTGAATGCCGGGACGGCGATGGTACTCGTCAGCCACAACCTTCCCGAGGCGTGGACGCTCGCCAGCCACGTATCGGTCCTGGTGAGGGGGAAGTGGGTGATCGATGAGCCAAGACCCGCTGATCGAGATGCCTTCCTCGCCCGCCTCCACACGGCTCTCGATGACTGACCTGATTCGGCTGGCCTGGGCGATCGCGGCGAAAGACCTGCGTGTCGAGATGCGCAGTCGGACTGCCATTGTGTCGGCAGTCTTTTTCGCGGCACTCGTGTTGGCCATCTTCAACTTCGCTCGGGCTCCGGGAACGGTCTCACAGGCAATGCTGGCTCCAAGTGTTCTTTGGGTCACGTTCACTTTCGCCGCCATGCTCACCTTCAACCGTGCGTTTGCGCTGGAGCGCGAGAACGCGGCCCTGGACGGGTTGCTGGTTGCTCCCATCCCTCGTGGGGCTTTGTTCCTCGGGAAGTATGTTGCGAACCTCGGGTTCGTGTTCACGGTGGAGGCGGTGTCGTTCCCACTGTTCGTCTTGTTCTTCAATGTCAGTCTGGGTGATGCGCTCCCCTCCCTGCTCCTCGTGACTGGGCTCGCCACCGTCGGGTTCGTGGCCGTTGGGACCGTCTTCAGCGCGATGGTGGTGCGGACGCGATTCGCCGATCTGTTGCTCCCTTTGCTCTTCCTGCCATTCCTCGTGCCACCCGTCATCGGCGCGGTGCAGGTCACCACGCGGCTGTTGGATGGGCGTCCGTTGAGTGAAGTTTGGGGCTGGCTTAGATTGCTCGCGGCATACGATGTGGTCTTCCTGACCGTCTGCGCGATGGTCTTTCCTGCAATCCTGGACGAATGACACCTCAAGCCCAAGCCGCCACCGCCACGATCCGCAGAGGCCTGCTTCTCTCTGGGATCGCGCTCGTCGGGGTAGTTCTCGTGTACGCGCTGGCCCTTTTCAATACCCCCACGGAAATCCGGCAGGGTCTCGCGCAGAAGATCTTCTATATCCATGTCCCCGCGGCGATCGGCGCCCTCATCGCGTTTTCTCTCGTAGGACTCGTGAGCGGAGTGTATCTCTGGCTGCGCGACCCCCGACTCGACCTCTTCGCTCATGCGTCGGCGGAAGTTGGAGTGGTGTTCAGCGTCGTGATGCTGACCACCGGTCCCCTCTGGGGGAAACCCATCTGGGGAACCTGGTGGACCTGGGACGCCCGGCTCACGCTCACGCTTTTCCTGTTCTTTCTGTTCGTCGGGTATCTGGCGCTTCGGAGCGCCGTCCCGGAGCCGGCGGAACGCGCGAGGTACAGTGCAGTGGTTGGCATCCTGGGGCTGTTTCTGGTCCCATTCGTGCACTTGAGCGTGTACCTCTTCCGGACCCTCCACCCACAGCCCGTCCTGCTCAAACCGAGCGCGCCATCGATGCCGCCGGAGATGCTCCGGACGCTGCTCATCTCGATGGGTGTGTTCACGCTCCTCTATGCCGGGTTTGTGATGACGCGGTATGGCCTCGCCATCTTGGCAGAATCGACGGGGGACAGCGATGCAGATTGACACGCCGGAGAATGGAGGGTTCATGATCGCCGCCTACGTGGTGACGGCGGCGATCCTCGCCGGGTATGCTCTGTCGCTGTGGCGGAGGGCTACGCGGGCGCTGAAGCGCTAGGCTCCTTCTCCATCAACACCTGCTCCCACAGCACCGTCGCGACGAGGGCCCCCAGGATAGGTCCGATCCAGTACACCGCCTGACCGAGAAAGGTCCCGCTCACCACCGCAGGCCCCAACGCTCGCGCGGGGTTCATCGCGCCCCCGGTCAGGTTCCCACCCACCAAGAGGTCGAACAGGAGCGTGAGGCCGATGGCAAACCCACCGACCTTCGGGGCAGTGGGTGCGACCGCCGTCCCGTAGACCGCCGACATCAGGAAGAACGTGAGCACCGCCTCGATCGCCACGCCTTTGGTAAAGGTGATTCCATTCTGGAGCTGGGGCGTTCCCAGAGCCGCAGCCGACGCGGCATCCGGTGGCATGAGCGCGCCGACCAACCAGGCCGCGACCAGTGCCCCTGCCAGCTGCGCGCCGATATACACGAGCGCGTCGCGCGGTCCGATGCGTCGTCCGGCGAGTAAGCCGATGGTGACCGCCGGGTTCAGGTGACCCCCGGAGATGTTCATGGTCGCCGTCACCATGACCGCCAGGATGATGGCCTGTGCACAGGCGATTCCGAGCAGGCCGAAGTTGGTGTTGGGAAGGCCGGCGGCGACCACCGCACCGCAGGCGATGAACACCAACCCGAATGTGCCGAGAGCCTCGGCGGTGGCCCGACGGTAGAGCGACATGGAAGCCTCGAGAGTAGTGGTTGCAGTGAATAGTGCCGCCGTGGCGGTCACTGTCAAGAAAGGTTGCGAATCACCCGGCACGCCGGAACAGCAGGCTGGCGTTGATTCCCCCGAATCCGAAGGAGTTGCTCAACAGGTACTCCGGGTCGCTCGGTACGCCATCACCGGACAGAAAGTCGAGGTCACACTGGGTGTCGGGGTGTACGAGGTTGAGTGTTGGAGGGAGCCATTGGTGGGTACTGGCGAGCGCACAAATGGCTGCTTCGAACGCACCACTCGCTCCCAGGGCGTGTCCGTAGTAGCCCTTGGTTCCGCTGATCCGGAGCCCTGGGGCGGTCTCACCGAAGACCTGTTTGATCGCAACGGTTTCCGTCGGGTCATTCAGTGGCGTCGATGACCCATGCGCGTTCAAATAGGACACCTCACCCGGTGCCGTGTGGCCGTCCGCGAGGGCTTGACTCATGGCCCGGGCAGCCTGCCGTCCGTCGGGGCGCGGGGCCGTCATGTGCCAGGCGTCGTTGGTGAGCCCATAGCCGCAGATCTCCAGGTAGATCTTGGCGCCTCGCGCGAGCGCCCTGGAGCGCTCCTCGAGCACGAGGACCGCCCCACCCTCGGCCATCACGAACCCATCACGATCACGATCGAATGGCCTGCTCGCCGCCGCGGGGTCGTCGTTGCGCGTGCTCATGGCTCGAATGATGGCGAAAGACCCGAAGGTGAGCGGTGCCAGGGGGGCCTCGGCGCCACCAGCCAACATGACGTCGGCCTCCCCCCGGCGAATCGTGCGGAAGCCCTCACCTATTGCAATGGCGCCGGATGCACAACTCATCCCGTTGGTCACGTTGGGACCGGTGATCCCGAATTCGATCGCCAAGTTGCAGCTGGCCGCTCCCGCAAACACCGTGAGTGCGAGTCCAGGATCGACCGACCGGACGCCCTGTGAAAGGAAGACGCCATGCTGTGCCTCGGCATGGGCGACTCCACCGAGAGCGGTCCCCATTGCCGCCCCGACGCGATCCCGGTTCTCGCTCCCGAAGTCGAGTTCCGCATCCTCGAGCGCCATCCGACCCGCCGCCAGCGTGAAGTGACTGCACCGATCGAGTCGCTTGGCCCGACGGGCCTCCATGAAGTCCTTCGGATCGAAGGCTCGTACCTCGGCGCCGATCTGTGATCGGAAGGCGGAAGCATCGAATCGCGAGATCGTGTCGACCGCAGAGATCCTGCGCTGCATCCCTTTCCAGAACTGGTGTATTCCGATGCCTATCGGCGTGACGATACCGATGCCGGTGACCACGACGCGCCGGGGTTCACTCATTGTGTCGCTCCGCCACGCGCCCGAGTCCCGCGAGTGTTCGTGAGGCGATACCATGCACGAAAATGGGTCCGATGATCCAATTGGCGGCTGGTCCACCAATCAGAGGCCAACGGGGTCCGTCCCACTCGTGTACCAGAGTCACCTCGGTGCCACGACTTCCTGGCCGGACCTGCCAGACCACACGCATGCCTGTGGTGATGCCACGGACATGGGTGTAGTGCACCTCGAGCGCCTCTGGATCGGTCCGCATTCTCGATACCCACCAGGTGGGCCACTGGAAGAGACCGAACGGTCTCCATGCCGCCATTTCTACGATCCCTTCGTGGGCATCCCCGTCCAGGAATCGCACCCAACGGTAGTGGGAGAGGTGCTCGGGCCAGCGTTCGACCTGATGCGCCAGTGCGAATACCCGTTCCGGGTCGGCAGCCACTGACAGCGTATCAACCGTCCGCATCAGCTACCCACCCGCCACGCGGCAACAAGCCGTACCCCACGGAGAAGGGCCACCGTCGTGGACACCCCCGATGCATGGAGCAGCGCCCCCAATTCTGACCTAGTGTATCCGCGTCGGAGAGACGTGATGCCATCGACGATCGTGTACTCGTCGAATCGGAGGATCCATCCGACGGGTCTCCAGGCACGGGCCGCGAGCCACGAGCGCCTCAAGTCGGAGAGGACCACCCCGTGGCGGGCGACACGAACACATTCTCCGACGAGGGCGATGAAGGATTCGCGGTCGAGGTGATGGGCGACCTGGCTGACGACCACTACATCGACAGACTTGCTCGCCAGCGGAAGTGAGCCTCCACATCCCAGGATCATGGTGAGTCCGGTCGACGCGGCGAGCTGCGCCGCCGCGGGATGTCTCTCCAGACCCAAAGGGCGAAGCGCGAGTCCTTGCCGGCGTGCCCATGCACGTGCCATGATCGGGATGTCGCCCGACCCGGTCCCGACATCGAGCAGCGTGACGTTCGACGTGGGGAACGGAAGGAGAGAGTTCAAGCCTGAGCGGACTGCGGCCAGGCCACCGAACCAGCGATTCGCTCTGGCGATGTTTCTCAAAGAGAGTTGAACCGCCGAGGGATCGGCGGAAGGATCGTCCAGTAGTTCCGTGCCCACTGGTGAGAGAGTGAGCGCGCTCACCGGATGCCGCCAAAGTAGCGGCCGTCGTAGAAGATCAGTGGCTCTCCTGTACTTGCCGTTCCACCCACGACCTGCCCGACCAGAATGGTGTGGTCGCCGGCCTCGAATGATGCATACCTCAGACAGTCAAGACTCGCGAGGGCCCCATCGAGCCAAGGGTCACCACCGGGACTCGGGCGGTGTCCCACGTTCTGGAACCGGTTCTCCCGAGGTCCCGCGAACTGCCTGGAGAGACTTTCCTGTCCACTCGCCAGGACGTTGAGCGCGAAATGAGTTGCCCCGATGAGCAGGCCATGGAGTTCGGCTTGATGATCGATGTTCACCGAGACCAATGGAGGCTCGAGGGATACGGAGGTAAAACTGTTGGCCGTCATCCCGATCGGGGTGCCAGCCTCGTCCCTGGCGGTCACCACCATCACCCCGGTCGCGAACCGGCCACACATCTGGCGGAAGACCGCTGCGTCGATCCCAGTCATCCTCAGAAGAGCATCCCGGCAAGGAATCTGGCATTGAGCACGTGACGGGGAGGCAGTGAATGACCCGTGACGCCGATCAGGATATGCGACAGACCGCGCGACTCCAGCCTGGCGACGGCCCGGTCGAAGAGCATCGGCGTGAACATCCCGAAACCGATGATGCGTTCGACGACCGACTTTGCTCTAAAGCGAGCCCTGCGCCGAGCGCGATAGGGCTGTAACCGCCTCGAAGTGACGGGACCGGTCTCCCGAAGCGCGTCCTCGATCACCTCCGCCGCCAGTTCGGCGCCCTCCAGCGCCGAGCAGATGCCTTCACCGGTGAACGGATCGAAGAAAGATGCGGCATCCCCCACCAGGATGGCACCGCCGGTCACGATCCGTCGCGACTGTGCTGCGAAGGGGCCGGTCACGAGGATTTCTCGCAGGACTTGCTTGCGGTCCAATCTCCCACCGAGTCCTGGAAAGTCCCCCAGTTTCTCGAAGAAGAAGCCCTCAGGGTCACCCGAGGCTCGCGGGGCCAAGTCTGATCGGCACACCAGAGCGACATTCGTCACCCCACCGCCGAGCGGGTTGAGGCCGACGTACGCATCGGCTCGGACGTGCATTTCCGCCTTGTCGGTCATGTCCTGGACCCCTGCTAAGTGGGTCACGAGGGCGAGGCGGGCTGGTCGTGCCGGACGTCTCCCACCGAGCAGGTTGGCCACCCGGGATCGCAAGCCATCCGCTCCTACGGTGACTCGGGCACGAATGGTAGTACGGTTGCCCGTGTGGTCTCGCACGACAGCCCCCGCCACCGCGCCACCGTCATAGAGTAGTTCCTGCATGAGGTGCCCTTCCAGGACGATCGCACCCGCCCGTTGGGCGCGAAGCACCAGGTGGTGGTCGAGGACCGTTCGTCGCACGGAAAGTCCCCGAGGTTCAAAGGGGGTACCGGCCCGGGCGAAGAGGCCCGTGAGCTGCGCGCCCCGTGGCCCGATGACGGTCGTGCCCACCAACGGATGTCCCAGTGGCCTGACTTGCTCGAGGACATCCAGCAGGTCGAGGTGCCTGAGGGTCTCCGGACCGAGATATTCGGCGCAGGGCTTGTCCCTGGGAAAGTGAGCACGATCGATGAGCGTGACGGAACGTCCAGCCGTTGCCAGCCTGATCGCTGTCGCCGCTCCGGCAGGACCTGCCCCTACGATGAGCACCTCGGTGGAGTTCATCGAGTCAACCGATGCGCTGATACTCGAATCCTTCGAAAATCATCCGGTCGCGCTCCCCTGGTGGAAAGGAGAAGGGGATTTGGAGTGCTTCGCCCGTATCATCGAACACGATGGCCGCGATCGCCGAGGACTCGGTCCAGTGACATTCGCGTTCTTCCCTCCTGGTCTGGCCTTCCAGGACGGAGAGGACCGTCTGGCGGAACTGACACGTGGCATCCGCTTTGAAAATCCACCTGGTGGTCCAGAGTTGGGTGTCCTCGGCGGTGTTCACCAGAAGAGTCGTCTCCCACTCGCCAATCAAGGGGCTCGGGACATTCGACCGCGCGCCCCCAGGAGTGCCGTCGTCATTCGGGACGAGGAGGCGCGTTCCTCCTGAGCAGCCCGTCAGGACGAGGAGGCCTGCAAGGAGAATCCCACCGCCAGGCCAGCGAGCCCCGCCAGGGCGGTCGCGATCGCGTTGACGACATCGTTGTTGATCCAGCGTCTCCCTCCCACATGATCGGCAGGCCCCCCGCAGTGATGGACGCCGCGTTCTGTCGGTACATCACACCGGGGGCAATGAAACCGGGCCTGAAGGGTAGCCCCAATGAGCGAATCTGCCAGCATCCCCGCCACACCGATCACGGTGGCCCCGGTCAGGAGGGCCATGTCCGCGACGACGATCGCGGCCGCGCCGGCGGGGAGAGCGGCACCGAGAACTCCGCCAACCGTGCCGAGGAGGGAAACCGCCCCCGAGGTGCCTGGTGGGACGCGTCGGCTCGAGCCGAGGTGCACGGGGTCGAGGCGGCTCAGGGCACCGATCGAGGTGGCATACGTGTCGGCTCCCGCGGCGGCGAGTGAGCTTGCGACGACCCAGAGACCGAGCCTGGGGTTTGCGAGTGCGAGGATGGCGCCAGCCATCGCAGCGCCCCCGTTGGCCATGACCTGGACTGGATCTCGCCTGTTGCCCCGAGCCTCGAGCCCCATCGGGCCTTCCCCTCCTTGGATGCGAGAGACCAGACTCGCTCCCACAAAGAACACTCCGAGGCAGGCCCCCCCGGCCCAGCCTGTTCCGGCCAGGATCAGAGATCCGATCAGCGACGCAGTCACCGCGCCTGTCCCGGTCAACGCTCGAGTGCGCCAGCCCATGACGGACACGAGAACTGCAACGCCCACCGCGATGGGGAGTGTCGGGGGTGGCATGGTTGGGAATGTCCGGCGCGATGCGCAAGGTGGCAAGCACCCCTGGTTCATGCTCTGCGCCTGGGCTATGTTCCGCGCGGTTTCACCCCCGACCAGCGTTATACATCAAACGTGACTTCATCCCAGGGCGTCCACGCCATCATCCCGCTGAGCCTGCTCGAGGCCATGCGGAATCTCGACACGCCAATCGACGACGGGCTCGCCGAGTTGGCCCATGAGATGGTCTCGAAGCGCCTGGGGCTGAGTAGTACCGTCGCGACCCAGATCGAGCGGTATCGATCGCAGGCGGAACGGCAGGGGTCGGTCTCGATGGATGAGGCCGTCTCGGTGTTCCGCTTGGTGAGCCGACGAGAGGATGCCCAACTCGTGTTCGCGGATGCGGGGCGTCGGACGGCGCGGCTTGCCGCGCGCTCAGCCCCCACCTGGGTCCGCACCCTCCTCAAGGCGGGGCCCCGTGTGCTGCGGCAACGTGCTGGGGTCCGGGCGACCGCGCGGGTCGCGGCCCGGGTACTCGATGCCGAGGTGACCCCCCAGAGTGGTGGCCTGGCAGAGGCGCGTCTCACCGAGTCGATTGCCAGTCGTGCATCCGCCGCGGGAGCGGGGTGCTATTACTACGGAGCCGCGTTTGCGGAGCTTCTTCGCCTCTTGAGCGGATTCGAAGGAGCCATGTTGCACGAACACTGTCGCGCCAAGGGTGATCCGGATTGCACCTGGCGTTCAACCACCGTCGAAGGCTACGAATGAGCATTCAGGACGAGTTCGATCGCGACGCTCTCAGAGAGGGGCTCGATGCCTGTGGGGCGGACGGATGGCTCCTCTTCGATTTCCGTGGCATCAATCCCGTTGCCGGTCGCGTGCTGGGACTCGGTGGGATGGGCTCCAGGCGCTTGTTCGTGTACTTGCCACGAGATGGAGAGCCGGTGGCGATCGCTCACAAGATCGAGCTGCAACCCCTCGGCGACTTTCCAGGTCGCATCACGCCGTATGCGCGCTGGCAGGAACTGCATGAGGGATTGCGGGAGATCATCGCCGGGAAAACGGTTGCCATGGAGATTTCGAAAGACGACGCGGTCCCCTACCTCGACCGCATCCCCTATGGTGTGGTTGAACTCGTACGGAGCCTGGGGGCGACCGTCGTACCCAGTGGGCCTCTCGTCACACACTTCGCCGCACGATGGTCGGATGACGAACGGGCCGACCATCTCCGGTCGGCGGAGATACTGGCGCGAATCGCCCGACTGTCGTTGAGCGAGGCCTGCAATGAAGCGGGCGCGGTGACCGAGTGTGAACTCCAGACCCGAGTGATGAGGCGGATAGAGGATGAGGGCCTCTTTTTCGACCACCCCCCCATCGTCGCCTTCGGAGCCAATGGGGCCGATCCACACTACGCACCACAGACCGGTTCCGATCCCGTTCTCCAGCCCGATCAGACGATCCTGCTCGACCTCTGGGCGGCCACCTCGCCCGAGACCGTGTCGGCAGACCAGACGTGGATGGGGTTCAGCGGGCGTAGTCCGTCGGAGCGTGTCGTCACCATCTGGGAGGTCGTGCGGGATGCTCGTGATGCGGCCATCGCACATGTGCGAGACGCTGTGACGTCCGGGAGGACGCTCCGAGGGTTTGAAATCGATCGTGCGGCCCGGGATCTGATCGAAGCAGCGGGGTTCGGGGAGTATTTCGTGCATCGGACCGGCCACTCGATCGACCGGGATCTCCACGGATCGGGTCCGCATTGTGACGACTACGAAACCCGAGACGATCGGGCACTGCAGATGGGAGTCGGGTTCTCCATCGAACCCGGGATCTATATCAGAGGGGAGATCGGGATTCGGAGTGAAGTCGACATGTTCTGGGGCCCCACGGGTGTCGTCGTGACGCCGCAATCGCCTCAGGTGGAGCTGATCACGGCGTCTTGAGTGGGGTAGTAGGGACCTCGAGGAGTGTGACTTCCACCGGTGGGCGGAGGTGTCCCACGGGGAACGCCCGGTCGACGCCCATCGCGACAAACAGCAACGCGAGGTATCCGAGCGAGTAGCGGTACATCTTCCACGGCAGCCCCGAGCCCTCCGATTCACGAAACAACCTGACGCAATACCAGAGCAGCCGCGCGCCAAGGAGCAAGGCCGTTCCGGCGTAGATGGCCCCCTGCGTTCCCGAGAGCCAGGGGAGCAGTGTCAGGGGCACGAGTATGATGGTATAGCCGAGCATCTGGACCTTCGTCCGGTGGGCACCGTGAACCACCGGCATCATTGGAATCCCCGCTTTGGCGTACTCCTCCCGTTTCATCAGAGCCAGCGCCCAGAAATGCGGTGGCGTCCAGTAGAACACGATGGCGAAGAGGTACACCGCCGCAAGGTCGAGCCGGCCCGTGACGGCCGTCCACCCCACCAACGGTGGGAACGCTCCGGCGGCGCCGCCGATGACGATGTTCTGAGGGGTCGATCGTTTGAGCCAGACCGTATAGATGAACACGTAGAACAACAGCCCCGCGAGGGCCAGCGAGGCACTCAACGGGTTGACGAGATTCCAGAAGAGGACGAACGAGATCACGCCCAGCCCGATGCCGAAGCCCAGGGCCGCCAACGGGCGAATTCGACCGGTCGGCACAGGCCGTTCCCGGGTGCGGCTCATGTGGAGATCGACATCACGGTCGAACCACATGTTGATCGCGTTGGCCCCTCCCGCCATGAGATATCCCCCGAGGATCACCCACACGACCAACGCCGCCGGTGGCACTCCCGCGTCGGTGATGAACATCGGCGCCACGGCGGTGAGCAGCAGCAACGAGATCACGCGGGGTTTGGTGAGGGTGAGGAGATCGGCGGCGAGTGACATGGCGGCGGAAGGAACGACACCCACCGACCCTTGTCAAGCAGAATGCAGGTAGGGATGTTCCGGGTCCTTCGTCACCTATCGAGGAGATCGCGTGACTGCTGGAGCCCGCGATGCCTGGGGCGAGCGGCTTCCCCGAAGCCTGGGACTCGGCTCAGCCATCGCCGTGTTGGTGGGGTCCACCATCGGGAGTGGGATCTTCCGGGTCCCGGCCACCGTGGCGGGACAGCTCGGCGACCCGGGACCGATGGTCCTCGCCTGGGTCGTCGGGGGAACCCTCTCCCTCTTCGGGGCCCTGACCCTGGCCGAACTCGCAGCCGCCCTTCCGAGGTCGGGTGGTGTCTTCGCGTACATCCTGGAGGCCTTCGGGCCGCTGCCGGCGTTTCTCTTCGGCTGGTCGGAACTCGCGGTGATCCGGGCCTCGGCCCTCGGCGCCATCGCCACGATCTTCGCCGAATACCTTGGCTATTTCATCAAGCTGACCGAGCAGCAGGTTCACTACGTCGCGGCTGCGGGGATCATTGTGGTGGGGGTCTTCAACTACGTGGGGGTCAAGAAGGCCTCCGCGTTCATGAACGTGATCACGGTGGTCAAGTATGCGGCCCTGGCCGGGCTGGTCCTCCTCGCATTCAGTGTCGGCGATGGAAGCGCCTCGCACTTCAGCGGGGCGTTCCGGACCGGGATGCCGCTTTCCCTGATGACCACGGCGCTGATCTCGATCATGTGGACCTACGACGGCTGGGCGGACTTGTCTTTCATCGGCGGGGAGATCAAAAGGCCGGGCTATACCCTGCCGCGGGCACTGATCATCGGGACCGGGGCGATCGTGCTGGTCTACCTCGGGATCAATCTGGCCTACATGTACCTCGTGCCGATCCCGGAGATGGCCGATTCCCCGCTGGTGGCTGCCACGGCCGCGGAACGGATCCCGTTCCTCGGGGGCCGGGGCGGAGCGCTGGTGGCGGCCATGGTGATGTTGTCCTGCTTTGGCTCGCTGAATGGTTCGATGATGACGGGACCTCGGATCTTTTTCGCGATGGCCGATCGGGGGCTCTTCTTCAAGGGCATTGCCCGGGTTTCGCCCCGATTCGCCAGCCCGTCCACCGCCATCTGGTTGGCGACGGGGCTGGGGGTGCTGTACGTCTTGTTCAACGACTTCCAGCAGTTGGCGGACAAGTTCATCCTCGGGATTTGGCCGTTCTATGCCCTTGCCGTGGCAGCGGTTTTCGTCTTCCGGCGGACTCGTCCGGAGATGGAGCGACCCTACCGGTGCTGGGGGTATCCGGTGGTGCCGGCAACCTTTCTCCTGGTCTCGCTCTTCATGGTGGTGAACGCGCTCGTCACCGATCCGGTCAACACCGGCATCACCTTCGGGATCGTGCTCGTCGGGGTTCCACTTTTCTTCCTGTGGCGGCGGCGAGATCTCCCTGATGATGCTGCTTGACCGTGGGTCGCGGCCGGGTACTTTTGGGGCAGAAGTTGGCTAACTCTCCACGACCAGAGTCACTCTGACAATGTCTCTCCCCGTTGTGCAAACCTTCATTCAGTAGAGGGGAACTCATGCGACGTAGTCTCTTCCCGGCGGTCGCCCTCGCGGTCCTGCTGGCACTCGCACCCGGTTTCGCGGCTGCCCAGGGCGTCACTACAGGTGCCATCGAGGGTACGGTCACATCACAGTCCGGCGACCCAATCGCTGAAGCTATCATCGAAGTCGTGTTTCATGAGACCGGATATCGGAGTTCTGCTCGGACCTCGGCAACCGGCAGGTTCTTGCTCACCGTGCTCGAGCCAGGTGGTCCCTACAGCCTCTCGGTTCGGGCCATCGGGTATCGGCCCGTTCGGCGGGACGACATCCGGGTAACTCTGTCGCAAACGACCAAGGTGAGCTTCACACTCGAGGCGACGGCGGTGCAGCTCGAAGAGCTCGTCGTGATGGCCGACCCACTCTCGGCAGAGTTCTCTTCCAC
>QKDC01000164.1 GCA_003246755.1 Gemmatimonadota bacterium
GGGTATCTAATCCTGTTTGCTCCCCACGCTGTCGCGCCTCAGCGTCAGCAACGGCCCAGCTGGCCGCCTTCGCCACCGATGTTCTTCCCGATCTCTACGCATTCCACCGCTACACCGGGAATTCCACCAGCCTCTACCGTGCTCGAGCTCAGCAGTTTAGAAGGCCATTCTACGGTTAAGCCGTAGGATTTCACCCCCTACTTACCAAGCCGCCTACGCGCCCTTTACGCCCAGTAATTCCGGACAACGCTTGCACCCTCTGTATTACCGCGGCTGCTGGCACAGAGTTAGCCGGTGCTTCCTTTGGAGGTACCGTCAGAGCTTCGTCCCTCCCGACAGTGGTTTACAATCCGAAGACCTTCATCCCACACGCGGTGTCGCTGCGTCAGGCTTTCGCCCATTGCGCAATATTCCCCACTGCTGCCTCCCGTAGGAGTCTGGGCCGTGTCTCAGTCCCAATGTGGCTGGCCATCCTCTCAGACCAGCTACCCGTCGTAGCCTTGGTGAGCCGTTACCTCACCAACGAGCTGATAGGGCGCGAGGCACTCTCCCGGCGCATTGCTGCTTTCACCCCAAGAACAGGAGTTCTCGAGGTCGTACGCGGTATTACCCGGCCGTTGGGCCGGCTATCCCCCGCCGGGGGGCATGTTCCTCACGTGTTACTCACCCGTTTGCCACTAAGTGCAGAGAGCAAGCTCTCTACCCTTCGTTCGACTTGCATGTGTTAGGCACACCGCCAGCGTTCGTCCTGAGCCAGGATCAAACTCTCCAAGAGAATTCAATACAGCTCTAGTCGAACAACCGTCCATCGATTGTCCGGAGTGTTCTTGCGAATTAAAACTCTCCGCGCACCGGCTCGCAGCCAGCACGCTTCACAGAGTCCGCACTCCATCCAGATCCGAATCCCATCACTTGTCAAAGAGCGTCCTGCAAATACTACAAACCGCCCGGAGTACCCGGGCAGCCACAGAACCTAGCCAAGTTTCGCACTACCGTCAAGCCCCGCGCATACTCCCAAATGAACGTCTGACAACCATTTGCGACGCGAGACTCCGGACCCGCAAGTCCATATTCTAGTCAGGCTGGGCCGCCAAACCCCACAACACTGAAAACCAACTTCGTAACACTATACATAACAACGCCTTAGGACGTCGGAGGAATGAACCCCTCACCCTGCTCCAACCAACTGCGTACATACTCCCGGTCTTCAATCGGAAGTGCCTCCTTGGCAACGTGCAGGGGCCTGAAGGTGTCCACCATGACCGCCAACTCATCAGTTCTCGGCGCCCCGATACTCGCCTCGGCCCGCCCAGGATGCGGACCATGCGGAATCCCGTCCGGATGCAAGGTGATGCTGCCGTATTCGATCCCCTTCCGACTCATGAATTCGCTGCTCGCATAGTAGAGCACTTCGTCGGAATCCACGTTGCTGTGGTTGTATGGCGCGGGGATCGCCTCGGGATCGAAGTCGTAGGGCCGAGGACAGAAAGAACAGACCACGAATCCATCGCCTTGGAAGGTCTGATGGACCGGAGGCGGTTGGTGAATCCGGCCGACGATCGGCTCGAAGTCGTGAATGCTCAGCGCCCACGGATAGTAGAAGCCGTCCCACCCGACCACGTCGCAGGGGTGATGATCGAGGATCACCTCGTTGAGCCCGTCGTATTGCTTGATGACCAACTGGAAGTCCCCACGCTCATCAAAGGTCTTGAGTTCCATCGGTCGCCGGATGTCCCGCTCGGAAAACGGCGCCCCCTCCATCATCTGACCAAACTCGTTGCGGTATCGCGTGGGGGTCCGGATGTACCCGCGACTCTCGATCACGAGGAGCTTGTGCGGTACGGGATCCATACGGAACCGATGCAAGATACCGCGATGGATCACGACGTAGTCGCCCTCACGGTACGGCAAGTCCCCGAACTGCGATTCGAGCACTCCACTGCCCTCACTCACGTACACGACTTCATCACCTTCGGCGTTGCGGTACCAGTGTTCGTCCTGCCGATCGGGTGCCACAAACAGGAGGGCCGCATCCCGGTTGAAAAGCAGTGGGATCCGGTCGAGCGTGGGACTCCCGCCGGCGGCGATCCCCGCGGTGCGAAAGTGGCGATGACGGAGTGAGCGATCGGGGTCCTTCTCCCAGACGATGTCCCTGAGCCGCTTCACCGCCTTGATGGTCGTCGGCGGGTGGATGTGGTACAGGAGAGCCGCCGGACCGACGAACCCCTTGTTCCCCATGAGTTGCTCGGCGTAGAGAGCCCCCGAGGGGCTCCGAAACACGATGTGTCGTTTGCGCGGAATCCGTCCCACGGTGTGATAGAACGGCATCTACAAATTCCCCCGTCGGGCCTGCTCACGTTCGATCGATTCGAACAACGCCTTGAAATTGCCTTTGCCGAAACTCTTGGCACCCTTGCGCTGAATGATTTCGTAGAAGAGGGTCGGTCGGTCCTGCACCGGCTTGGTGAAGATCTGCAGCAGATACCCCTCGTCGTCCCGGTCGACCAGGATGCCCAGCTCACGAAGCGGTTCGATCGACTCATCGATCGATCCCACACGATCGAGCACCGTCTCGTAGTAGGTGCCCGGAATCGAGAGGAACTCGATCCCACGCGCCCTCAACATGCGAACGGTCTTGATGATGTCGTCGGTCGCGACGGCGATGTGTTGTACCCCGGGACCGTTGTAGAACTCGAGGTACTCGTCGATCTGGCTCTTCTTCTTTCCCTCGGCGGGCTCATTGATCGGGAACTTGATACGGCTATTGCCATTGGCCATGACCTTGGACATCAACGCACTGTATTCGGTCGAGATGTCCTTGTCGTCGAATGAAATGAGTTGCGTGAACCCCAGCACGTCGCGATAGAAGCCGACCCAGTCATTCATCCGACCCAATTCGACGTTCCCCACACAGTGGTCGACATACTGCAGGCCGATCTCGGGTGGCTCGATCTGACTCGACGCCGCCTCGAACCCAGGCAAGAAGACCCCTCCGTAGTCCTTCCGCTCGACCAGGGAATGAATCGTCTCGCCATAGGTCTGGATCGCGGCAATGACGGCGGTGCCATCGTCGTCCTCCAGCACGGTCGGTTCGCGGACGCTCACCGCGCCTCGCGCGATCGCCTTGGCATAGGCGTCTCTCGTGTCCTCCACCCAAAACGCGAGATCCCTGACCCCGTCGCCATGACGAGCGACGTGAGCGGCAACCGGATGGTCCGAGCGAATGGCGGTGGTGAGGAGAAGCCGGATCTTGCCCTGCTCCAGCAGGTAACTGGCGGTGTCACGGGTTCCCGTCTCCGGTCCGCGGTAGGCCTTGAGTCGGTATCCCCAGGCAGTCTGGTAATAGACGGCGGCCTGGCGCGCGTTCCCCACATAGAACTCGACGAAGTCGGTCCCGTTGATGGGGAAGGTGTCCTGGACGGGTGTCGCAGCGGGTTGTGTGGCGGTCATGGTCCATCTCCCTGGTGGATACGGCCAAATCTACCCAAGAAAACCATCAATCGCAGGCACCGCACGAAGTGCCAGGGACACGGAAGCTTGACAACCTCCGACGCAGCCGAGCCGTGAGACCCGTAAGAGGCCTCCAGGGCAAATACATGGGGGAGTGTGAGACTGCTTCAGCGCGTCTCGAAGTGCGCCCGGGTGGACTCGAACCACCGACCCACAGCTTAGAAGGCTGTTGCTCTATCCAGCTGAGCTACGGGCGCGACATGACACAGCTTTTGAAGCTAGTGTAGCCCTGGCGCGGAGGAAATTGCAGATCCACGCCCTCGAGCTTCGAGATGCAGAGACTAGATTGTATGCAAAGCATGGCTCTCACTCCAAGGAGGTGTTGAGATGGCAACAAATTCCCAAGCGACCGCGCCGTCGTCAAAGGCCCTGTGGCCGCGCGTTCTCGTGATCGGGGCAATCCTCGGTATCGTGGGCCTGGTGTCAGCCCGAGTCGCCAACAACCCCGGAAGGGTCGAGGCCGTGGTCCCCTCTGGGACCACCTTCGTCGGTGCGCTCCAAGCCACGGTATCCACTGAACACTCCTCCGTCGGCGACCGGGTCGAACTCAAGACCACGGACCCCGTCGCCTTGGACGGGGAGTCGACCTTGCCGGTCGGTCTCGTGCTTCGGGGTGAGGTCACCCACGCAGCAGGTGGCGGACGAATCTCCGGGGCCCCGGAGTTGACGATCCGGTTTACCCGGCTCGAAATCGATGGAGAAGACCACGCGATCACCGCGGAGCCGTTTCGAGTCAAGGGCAAGAGTGACGCGAAAGAGAGTGCCTTGGAGATTGGTGGCGGTACCGTGGTAGGTGGTGTCGTTGGGGCGGTGACCGGGAATGTTGTCCGGGGAGCGGTCGTGGGAGCCATCCTGGGAACCGGAGTCGCCATTGCGACCGAGGGCGATCACATCGTGCTCCCTGTGGGGCAAAAGCTCCGGGTCAGGCTGAGTGATCCTGTGACCGTTTCCTTCAAGCCACATTCGGCGGAGGGAACCTCCCAAAAGCCCTAGTCACATCGACCCGCGTCACGACACCAGGCCGAGGAGCGCTAGTCAAACAGCCCCCCCGATCATATCGTTCGGTGACCCTCGCCAGGACCTTCCGTGATAGCTGACCTCGACCGCCTCAAGACGGCCCTTGCCAATCACTACCGACTCGACCGGGAGATTGGCGCCGGCGGGATGGCGACCGTGTACCTGGCTCACGACCTCAAACACGATCGGCCTGTCGCCCTCAAGGTTCTTCGTCCCGAACTCGCGGCGATTCTCGGCGGCGAACGCTTTCTGAACGAGATCAAGGTCACCGCCAATCTCCAACATCCGAACATCCTGCCCTTGTACGATTCGGGCACTGCGGACGGCTTCCTCTTTTACGTCATGCCGTTCGTCGAAGGTGAAACCCTTCGCGATCGGATGACGCGCGAACGTCAGATGTCCCTGGAGGACACGATCGAAATCGCCAAGGCCGTCGCAGCTGCGCTCCAGTTTGCTCACGAGCACGACGTCGTCCACCGGGACATCAAGCCCGAAAACATCCTGTTGCAGGCCGGCCAGGCTCTCGTGGCAGACTTCGGGATCGCGCTGGCGGTGAGTCAGGCAGGCGGCACTCGCCTCACGGAGACCGGCTTGTCGCTGGGCACACCTCACTATATGAGCCCGGAACAGGCGACCGGAGACCGGGAGCTCGACGCCCGAAGCGATCTCTACTCGCTCGGCTGCATGGTCTTCGAGATGTTGGTGGGCGAACCTCCCCACGTTGGGAACTCGGTCCAAGCCATCGTCGCCAAGATCCTGTCGGACAAGCCCCACTCTATCACCCAGACTCGAAGCCTGGTCCCGCCCAACGTCGATGCGGCCGTCCAGAAAGCGTTGGCGAAGAGCCCGGCCGACCGGTTCACCAGCGCCGCCGCGTTCGCCGCCGCGCTCACCAATCCGAGCTTTGCGCTCACGACGGCATCATCGACTGCCGGAGCCGCACCATCGGTCGGACCTTGGAGAAAACGGACGCTGGCCGTCACCGGCGTCGCCGCGGCGCTTGGGGTCATCGCCCTTTGGGGCTGGCTCCGGTCTCCTGATGGACCCCACGGCCCGGTCGCCAGGTACAGCATTCGGATCCCGGCCGAGCAACGGATCGCGGCCCAGCGGGGCTCGCGGATCGCCATCTCCCCGGACGGGGCTCAGTTGGTCTACCTCGGTCGTGGAGAGGGAACGACCCAACTGTGGCTCCGGCCACGTCATCAACTGGGCGCGACCGCCATGCCCGGCACTCAGGACGCAGTGCATCCCTTCTTTTCTCCGAATGGGAACCAAGTCGGGTACCTCACCGCCGGTGCCCCCCAATCCATCAGAACCGTCTCGCTCAACGGAGGCCCTCCGACGACGATTCTCGACAGCGTGGTCGGTTTGGATGGCGCCAGTTGGGGCGATGATGATTACATCTATTTCGATGGCTTCACCGGTGGCGGAGTGACTGGACTGATGCGAGTTTCCGCCCGGGGTGGGTCACCCCCTGCGGCCGTGACCACGGTGGATACGGCGAAGGGAGAAAGTGACCATGTGTGGCCACACGCCCTTCCTGGGTCGAAAGGAGTGCTGTTCACGGTCCTCCACGGAGGGGACATGGCGAACGCCGACATCGCCGTCGTGGACCTCGAGTCGGGCCTCCATCGGGTGCTGGTCCGGAGCACGATGGCCAAGTATGCGGCGTCCG
>QKDC01000019.1 GCA_003246755.1 Gemmatimonadota bacterium
AGCGTCGACAGTATCCGGGCCGCGCGGCGGATGACCTCGACGGAGTTCTCTCTCGATGCGCCGGTCGAACGTCATGACTCGGCAGCAGTCACCTATGGGGAACGAGTACCTGGAACGTTCGCCAGTGAGATCGAGGAGCGCACCGATCACGGGCTGCAGCGCGCGTTCATCGACCAGATATTCGAGAGGTATCTCACGCCGCGCGAACGGAAGATCCTGACCCTCTACTACGGGCTCGAGGAGGGAAGCGATCCGATGACCCTCGAACGGATCGGAGAGTTGATGGGTGTCACCCGGGAGCGCGTCAGGCAGATTCGGGAACGAGCGTTCGAGAAGCTGCGCCGGTGCCCGGAGATTCGTGGGAAAGAAGGGTTCTGGGCCGCGGCGTAGTTTCCCCCTCGCCGAGGTGCCCATTAACCCCCTCGTCGCCTCCGGGCGCCGAGGGGGTCTTTCATGATAGTTTGCTAGGATGGCACGCCGGCTCCCGCTCTTCCCCCTCAACGTCGTGCTCCTGCCCGGGACCCTGCAGCCTTTGCACATCTTCGAGCCGCGGTATCGCGACATGCTCCAGGACTGTCTCCGCACCGACCGACAGTTCGGGCTCGTCCCCATTGGTACGGCGGAGGGTCCTCCGCCGATCGGTGTCGTGGGAACGCTTGCCCAGGTCCGAGGCACCCAGCCGCTCGAGGATGGCCGGGCGAACATCGTCGTCAGTGGGGAGGGACGGTTCCGTCTCGAGCGGTATCTGGATGATCCCCTGCCCTACCTCGTAGGCATGGTCGAACTGTTCGACGATGAGCCTGAAGATCCGCCACCCCCGGAACGGGTCGCGGAGCTGCGCAAGCTCGGCGAACGATGTGTGACGGCGCTCGGGGCCCTCACCGGCTCGGTGCAGATTCCGGAATGGTCAGCGGAACCGGGGCTCATCAGCTTCCAGGTCGCATCGTTGCTTCAAGTCGACCCCGATTTCCAGCAACGGTTTCTCAGCATCCGGTCGGCCGGTCACCGCATTGTGCTCCTTCTGGAACTCCTGCCGTCGGTGCTCACCGATCTCGAAGGGCGTGCGTTGGTGAGGACTCGTGCGAAGCAGAATGGCAGGGGTGGAGCGTCTCCCGACATTACGACCCCGAGATGACCGGACTCGCTTCGGAACTCAGGACCATCGTCGGTGATCGTGCCGTCAAGGAACGCCCATCGGAACTGACCGTCTTTCGCTCGGACGGTCTACCGACCCACGAGGCGACTCCACACCTGGCCGTGTTGCCATCCACGCGGGAGCAGGTCGTCGCCATTGTCCAACTCCTGCATCGCAGGGGGATTCCCTTCGTGGCACGCGGTGCCGGGACGGGACTCTCCGGTGGTGCTCTGGCGCACGAGGATGCCGTACTGATCGTGCTCACACGCCTCAACAGAATCAAACGCATCGATCCCGTTGCCCGACGCGCGGTTGTGGAACCGGGTGTGGTGAACGCGAAGCTCGGGGAGGCCGTTGCAGCGCATGGGCTGCAATACGCCCCCGATCCATCGAGTCAGGCGGCCTGTACCATCGGGGGGAACGTCGCCGAGAACGCAGGTGGTCCCCACTGCCTGAAGTACGGCACGACGACCAATCACATCGTCGCCCTCGAGGTCGTCCTTCCCGATGGCTCTCAGGCATCCTTCGGGAGCCCACATGGCGAGCCATGGGGCCCGGACCTCGTCGGGTTGTTCGTGGGTAGTGAGGGGATGTTCGGGATTGCCACCGAGATCACGCTCCGGCTGGTGCCGCTGCCAAGGGTCGTCCGCACCTTGCTTGCGGCGTTCTCCAGTATTCGAGCCGCCAGTGAGGCTGTCTCCGACATCATCGCCTCGGGCGTCGTACCGGCAGCTCTCGAGATGATGGACGGACCTTGCATCCGCGCAGTGGAGGAATCGATCTATGCCTCGGGGTACCCCACAGATGCTGCTGCGGTACTCCTCGTGGAATTGGACGGGCACCCGGAGGGAGTGGCCTTCGAGGAACAATCCGTGACCGATACCCTCATCCGGCACGGTGCGACGGAGGTGCGACGCGCGGAGACGGCTACCGAGCGCGAGCGTTTATGGCAGGGACGCAAGAAAGCGTTTGGTGCCATGGGTCGCGTGACCCGAGATTTGATCGTTCAGGACGCGGTGGTCCCGAGGTCTTCCCTTCCCGATGTGCTCGACCGTATCGGGGTCATTGCCGCCGAGGCGGAGCTTCGAGTCGTCAACGTGTTTCACGCCGGTGACGGTAATCTCCATCCCAATATCTGCTACGACCGCAGGAATCCTGAAGAGGTGCTTCGTGTTCGCGACGCCAGTCGCGCGATCATGCAGGCCTGTGTCGATGCGGGCGGCAGCATCACGGGAGAGCACGGCGTCGGCTCGGACAAGATCGGGTTCATGGAGATGATCTTCGATGCCGACACCCTCACCGCCATGTGTGACGTGCGTCGCGTGTTCGACCCGAGTGGCCGAGCCAACCCCGGCAAGGTCGTACCGATCCACGCCTGTCGAGAATGGAGAGCCGGAGGAGTGGAATGACGAATCCCATTACCAGTCGTCTCCAGGAGTTCTCCGCGTCAGCGCAGGTCGCGCTGACTCCCGGCGGATTGCCCCGAATAGCACCTCACTCGACTGAGACCATGGCCCGAGTCCTCAGCCTCGCCACAGAGGAAGGGTGGTCGATTCGGCTCGAGGGACGGGGGACCTGGTGTCCACCAGACGCACCGGCCGACTTGGTCGTCAGCACGGAAGCCATGGACAGAGTCATCGCCGTGGCACCCCCCGACCTGGTATGCACGGTCGAAGCCGGGGTCTCATTGGCCTCCCTCACGCTAGCACTTGGCGATCAGGGGATGTGGCTTCCGTGGGACCCCCCAGGTCTCCCGGACCGCAGTATCGGGTCGATTGTGGCGACCGGGGCGACCGGCGCCCTGCGGGAGGGTTTTGGGCCCCTTCGTGACCAGCTGCTCGGTTGTACCGTCGTGACTGGCGATGGACGAATCCTCAAGCCCGGGGGGATCGTGGTCAAGAATGTGGCGGGATACGACCTGACGAGAATCGAAGCGGGTGCCTTCGGCGCGTTTGGTGTCCTCACCGAACTCAACCTCCGGTTACGGGCTCGGCCAGAGATCGATCGAACCCATCTTGCCACCGGTGAAAGAGACGATCTCACAAGAGGCGCACGCGATCTCGTCGAGGCGGGGATCGAGCTAGCCGCCCTGGAACTGATGTCCCCGGTACTGGGAGCCCACGCGAACTGGATCCTCGCCGCCCGCATTCTGGGCCCGCGCGACGCAGTTCGGGGGCAAGCGGCCCGCCTCCACGACACGACCACCCTCAACTGGGTGGAAACCACCGAGGAGCAAGCACGCGCCCTCTGGGTTGGTGCTGCTCACGCTGCCCTGACCGGCCCCGTCAGCATTCGGCTCGGCGTTCTCATTGAAGGACTCGATCAGACCATCGATCTCCTGGAAGAACGTCTCGACACCGAACTGCTCAGCGCCGGTGCGGGGAGCGGCACCATCCGATGGACCGGGACCGCATCGGAAGAGAGCCTGTTGGCGGTCCGCCGTATCGCTGCGTCCAGAGAGATTCCTGTGACCCTCGAAAGAGCACCTTGGGACCTCCGCCGCACCGTTGGCCACTTCGGCGCCTATCGTGAGGGGGTTGGGGGACTCGTCGAAAAACTGCGGGATGTCTTCGACCCGTCCCGTGTCATCCAGGTGGCCCTCGAAGGGGCGGGGGATGAGGAACCCGGTGACTGATACCACGACCGGGTACGCCGCTCTCGACCCCTGCGTCCATTGTGGCTTTTGCCTTCCCGCATGCCCCACCTACCTCGCCACAGGTGATGAGAACGACAGCCCTCGGGGGCGAATCGTGCTCATGCGAGCCCTCGAACGAGGCGATATCGAGCCGTGGGACCGCTCCCTGCGGGACCACCTCGACCGATGTCTCGGCTGCCGCGGGTGTGAACCCTCCTGCCCCTCGGGCGTGGGTTACGGCGCAGGCCTGGAGGAAGCACGCACAAGGCTATACCAGGTGAACGGGGTGTCATGGGCCACTCGGCTCGGTCTCTCGATTTTCAACCACCGCCTCGCGTGGCGAGTGCTGTTCGGTGCCGCGCGGCTCTTCAGGACGACGCGATTCCCTGACCTGCTTGCCGGCAGGGGACGATTGGGCTTCCCCATGGGCATGCTCTCCGCAACCGCCTCGCGGAATGGGACTCGTCAGCGTTCGAGGCATGTTGCCAAGAGAATGTCCCCAACCAGCCGTGGAACGGTGGCGCTCTTCACGGGCTGTGTGATGGACACACTCTTCCGCCATGTCAACCAGGCCACCAAGAGAACCCTCGAGGTGAATGGATTCGAGGTGGTTGAGACGGTGGGGCAGTCTTGCTGCGGAGCCCCATTACTCCATGCGGGTGATAGAACCCGGGCGTGCACACTGCTGGACCAGGCTGTGCGCGTATTCAACGGTGCCGAAGCGATCGTGGTGAACAGTGCGGGGTGTGGGGCGACGCTCAAGGAGGCGGGGTCATTACTCGGGACGCCGGCCGCATCGGAGTTCGCGCACAGAACCCGAGATGTCCTCGAGCTGCTGGCCGAAGCGGGACCTGTGGTTGGTGCCGCGGTGCCGATCGAAATTGCCTACGACCCACCATGTCATCTACAGCATGCCCAGGGAATCCATCGGCAGGTGCTCGATGTGCTGGACACGATCCCCGAACTGCGGGTACGCACCCTCCCGGGTGCGGAGAAGTGCTGTGGTAGCGCTGGAGTGTTCAATCTGCAGCACCCCGAACTCGCCCAGGAGATTCTCGGCCCGAAACTCGCTGCCGTGGCCTCCGCTTCGCCAGCCCTGTCGGCGGTGGTGACGGGCAACCCCGGGTGTCTGATGCAAATCGGGGCAGGATTGAAGGCTGTCGGCCTCCCGATCGAAGTGCTGCACCCGGTGCAACTCCTCGATCTCTCATACCGGGAGGCAGGATTCTATGACTAAGCCTGCTCCGACGGTGACCACGATCGCCGCATCGGACTTCGATTGGCTCCGTTCACAAACGACTGCCATTCCCGTGAAAAGCGCCGTCTTTCGTCTTGCCGGCCCCGGAGTCGTGGAGTGCATCCAGGGAATCCTGACCAACGACGTGGAGTCGGCCGGGATCGGCAGCCTGGTGTATGGCGCCATCCTCACCCCCAAGGGAATGATTGTCGTGGATCTGTGGGTCTTCCGCGACCGTGATGCTTTCACGGTGGTCGGTCCATCGCACGCCCATGGGCTCGTGGAAGAGATCTTCGCCAAGCGTTTCCCCCCCAGGCTGGTGACCGTCAAGGACGCATCCGGGGATTGGAGTACCGCATGGTTAGCGGGCCCCGGCGTCGGCGAAGCACTCACCCAACTCGGGGAATCACTTCCCTCAGTTTCGTGGAAAACGGTGGCGCTCGACGGCGAAGAACCTCTCGTGCTGGGGCGGCCCGGCGAACTGGCCCCGTGGTCGGGGCTCTTGGTGGGCACGAGCGGAAGGGTGAAGGCCCTCCTCGATCGGCTACAGGCGGCTGGGACGCTGATCGGAGGACCTGATCATCAGGAGGCACTCAGGATCCTTGGGGGGTGGCCGGGACTCGGCGCGGAGATTGGGGAGAAAACCCTCCCCCAGGAAGTGCGATTCGACGAGATCGGTGGGGTATCACACACCAAGGGCTGTTACGTAGGCCAGGAGACCGTTGCGCGAGTTCACTTCCGTGGTCACCCCAACCGCACCCTTCGTGGCGTGGTATGGAGGGGAGCGAGTTTCCCACCTGGAACCCAGGTCTTCTCCGCTGAGAAGGACGTGGGTCGCCTCACCTCGGTCCTCGAGTGCGACGACTTTCGCGTTGCGCTCTCCCTGGTTCGGCGAGAGGTCGAAACCGGCGTCGAAGTGAGTCTGGGGGAACCCGGGGGTGCCCTCGGGACGCTCCGGTTGCCACCGTTCTGGGATCTGGTCGACCACAGCTAGCAATGCAGCCCCGGCACGATCATCGGGGCCCATGGCGAGCGGCGACTGGCCTGGTTTATTGCCCGGTTGTATCCCGCGCCATGGTATCGGCTGGGGCCGCCGGAGGGGCCACCTGTTCCACGGCATCAGCAGGAGCGGCGGCATCGGCCGCGGGAGGTTCTTCACCGGCGGGGCCACAACCACCAACAACCAGGAGCGCAGCCACGATCAGAATCTTCGACATGGGGAATCCTCGCTCATTGAGCGTTCGAAGTGGCGAACAGAATGGTATGGAGTGTGGGGCTCCTGGCCGTTCATGTCAATCAGCGGCGCGCCGGCCCATGGACCGTACCCTCCCAACGATGACGGCCGCGGAACCCTCGTAGCCCAGGGCGTCCGTATTCAGGGTCAAGTGGTAGTTGAGGGGATCGGCCCAGTCCCGGTCATAGTACTGCCGGTGATACCGCTCGCGGTTCTCATCCGAGCGCGCGACCACGCGCCTCGCCTCGGCCTCGTCGACACCGAGCCGCTTCGTCGCCCGGCGGACCCGGGCCTCGAGTGGAGCGACGAGTCGAACATGAAGCGCCGCGGGTGATCTGGCGAGGAGCGCGGGTGCCGCCCGTCCCACCATGACGACACTTCCCGCCGCGGCGATCTCGGCGACGACAGTCTCGGTCAATCTCACGAGGGCCGCCTCACTCAGATCGGGGATCCCTGCTGCGTCGGGGACCACGTACTCGGGCGTCGAGATGGCCAATGCTCGGGCCACCCGCTCGGCAAACCCGGGTGCCCGCTCCTCGCGCGCGGCAACTTCGTCAGGAGTGAGACCCGCACGAGCGGCGACCTCTTCCACCAGCTGGTTGTCGACCACGGTCCAGCCCAGCTCCTCCGCCACCAGCCGGGCGATCTCCGACCCCCCGGCAGCGTACTCACGTGAAATCGTAATGATCATGTCAAATCCATCCTTCGGCGGCGAATCATCATGACGAGGGTGACGAGTAGGCAGACGAGTCCCGCCACGGCCGCCTCGGCTCGGACGCCGTACACTTCACTCAGGCTCCCTGCGGCCAAGGCACCGAATGGGGCGAGACCAACCACAATGAATGCGTAGAGTCCGATGACGTGACCGCGAATCTCATCGGGCGCTTCGGTCTGGAGCATGGTATTCGTGGTGATCGCGTTGGTCGAGAGGGCCGAACCCGCAAGGGCCAGAACGACCACTGCGAAACCGAGCGACGGCGCCCCCGCGATCAAGACGAGCGCGCTTCCCACCACCAGTCCAGCCATCAACGCGGTACCACCGCCCAAAGACTTGCGCCCCATGGCTGCTTGCAGCAGGGCACCGAACGCCGCGCCTGCACCAAAAGCCGACATCAGCATGCCATACCCGACTTCGCCAGTCCCCAGGGCATCTCGAGCATATACGGGTAACACGCTGAGAAAGGAGATGGCAAAAATCGTGTACGTCGTCGTGAGGATGACCAGAATCTGGGGCCACCCTGGCGCCAGGATGAACTCAAACGCATCGCGAAACGACCGCCGTGCCTTCGTGGTCACGACGAGGGCAGGATCGAGCTTGATCATGAGGAGCCCTCCCAGGACCGCCAGATAACTCACGGCATTCAGGAAGAAGCAGAGTCCCGGACCGACAATGGCCATCAAACCGCCCGCGAGGGCCGGACCCACGACCCGGGTCACGTTGAACGTCATTGAGTTGAGTGCAAGAGCGTTCATCAGGTCGTCGCGCCCGACAAGGTCCAAGGTCAGTGTCTGGCGCGCTGGTATCTCGAACGCAACGGACATCCCGTGGGCCAGAGAGAGAACGATCAGCCAGGAAAGCGTTGCCCTCCCGGACCACGTGAGCCACGCGAGTGCCAGAGCATCCAGCAGCATGAAACCCTGGAGCACGGTGACCACTCGGAGGCGGTTGACCCGGTTTGCCAGAGAACCACCCCAGAGCGTGAAGAGCAGGACCGGCAGCGTTCCAGCCGCACTGACCAGGCCGACGGCAAACGCCGAGTCCGTGAGTTCGAGAACCAGCCACCCCAGGGCCACCCGTTGCATCCAGGTCCCCGAGAGCGAGACGAACTGCCCGGCGATGAAGAGCCGAAAATTGCGATGACGGAGAGCGCCGAACGAAGCGGACCTTCTCAGCCGATCACCTGACCTGCTTGACGAGTCGTCCCCGCGGCATCGTCTCACCCAACTGCACGCCATTGATGACGGCGAGTCGGTCGATCTCGATCGTCGAAGGGTAAGCCTGGTTGAAGGCCTCGAGCGTCATGCTCCGCGGAAGGGTGACCAATCGGACATGCACCGGTTGTCGATCGAGAGCAGCTCTGTCGGTCAGCCGTGAGAAGGAGGTGGTGTATTGACTGAAAGCGCTTCGATACCGACCGAAGGTATTTGCACCTGTGTAACCCAGCAGTCGATACACCCGACCATCATACTCGACGAACTGAACCATGCCCTGGAGTCGCTTCTGATCGAGCACCGCCACGAACTCCGCTGCCGCCCCCGTGAGACCATTGACCGAGGAAGTGTTCTGTCTCACCGACTGGATACCACTCTGGCCCAAGAAGGCCGTCAGCGCCGTGCGGGCCGAAGCCTCAGCGGCGAAGGTGAGGGCGCTCATGGCATCACCCTCCGGACTCGAAGCAACCACCGCGTCCGGCTGATTTCGTGTGGCCCACCCTTCGGGAAACCGTATGGTGAACCTCAAATCGGGGTGATTGAAAGTGGGGCCGTCGAAGAACCCTTGGCGGGGGTCCTCTCCGAAGATCAAGCCATCAGTCACACGGAGAAATCCATCTCGGCTGATTCGGAGGGTGTCAGGGTCGCCGGGGAAGGAACTCACGCGTTGGTCGTTCCTCGCAACCCGATTCTCCGGATCCGGGTGGGTACTCTGCCACTCGGGCAGCCGACCGTGGCCGCTCATCGCACTTTGCCGCTGCAACATCGTGAACATCGATGACATCGCTCTCGGATCGTACGAGTCACGAGTCATGTAGCGGAACCCCAGTTCGTCCGCCTGATACTCTGCGTCCCGACCGAACTTCATGAAGAGGAGCCCCAGACCCGTGCCGGCCGTACCGGCGAACTGAGCCACAGTCGAAGAGACAACGCTTCCGACGACCAGCCCCGCCGTGAAGAGCTGGGCCTTGCTGATTTGACTGGCCGTGTGTCTCGCGGTGACATGCCCGATCTCATGTCCCAACACACCGGCGAGCTCAGCCTCGCTGTTCATGTGGGTGAGTATGCCGCGAGTGAGGAAGATGAATCCGCCCGGGTAGGCAAAGGCATTCACGGCAGCGTCGTCGAGCACGTGGAAGGTCCATGGGAGATTCGGTCGTTCGGCCACACCGACCAACCTCATGGCCACCGAGCGCACGTAGCGCTGGACCGCCGAGTCTGGCACCAGGGGAATGCTCCGCAGCGTCTCTTCCGCTCCCTGCTGACCCATCGCGATCTCTTGGCTCTCGGAGACGAGCGAGAGCTCCCGTTTCCCGGTGGCAGGATTGACCGCACAGGCGGTGACCAGCAGACTCCACATGAGTCCCGCGAAAGTCACACCTCGAATAGACCACCACCGAAAGTCATTCATCTTCGCCTCGCCATGAAATTCAGTTCAGCTACGCCGGCCAGAATCCAGCGAATGACCCGGCGGTCAGCAGACCCCACACTGCACCGTCTAACACCTTGCCCATGACCACATTGCCTGGTTCACGGTACCAGATCGCTGCAGGAAATATCGCGGCGACATAGGTGAGGAATGCAGCGGTACCCACGAAGCGAAAGACGCGCATGTAGTCCATCCCCGCAGTGAGTGCCAGCGCGGCGAGATAGGCAAGGCTGAAGGATACGAGGAGGTGAAAGACAAACTGTTTGGTCAAGTTGGGACCCATGGTGAAACGACCAGGTTTCCACAGGGTCATGGTTCCGCAGGGCCCGCTTTCCCACTTTGCGGTGAACGCCGGGTCCTTGAACGCCTGCCCATCCGGAGCGTGAGGGAACATGTAGTTGCCGGGACCGGCACCAGACTTCCGCAGGGCCTCAAGAACCCCATCCTCCTCGGGAAGCCCACCGAAGTCCTTGCGGTGGAGCGGGAGCATCATGTGGAGTACCGAGCCTCCGAGGAAGCAAATGACGGTGGCGATGATGGCGGGAAGCCAGAGCGAGCCGGTGGTGAGCATGGGACCCCCTAGGCGGCGGATGGTAGGTGTTGACATCCATAATGCCGCTTGCGGCCCTACCAGGCAACCAGGTCAGGGGAGCCGTACGGCCTTGATGATCGTCTTCGTGACGCCAATCGCGATGAGCTCATCGGCATCCCCGGTCACCCCCAAAAGCAGTTCCTCGGTGGGACTCGCCACGGAACTCCACGCTGAACCATTCCATCGGAGCACGATACCCTCATCGCCCACCGCATAGACATCGGTCGGTCCGTTTCCCCACACCGCCCGCAGATCTTCCGTGGTACCACTCGAAAGCTCATACCACTCGACTCCGTCCCAGCGGACGGCAATCCCCCCATCCCCAACCGCAATCACATCATCCGGACCGCTCCCCCAGACTCCCCTCAGCCGCCCCCTCACCGGTGTCTTCTCCCTGGCCCAGGACGAGCCATCCCACCGGACGACGATGCCGCTGTCTGCCACGGCCCATACGTGCTCGGCGTCGAGGCCCCAAACGTGACGGTAAAACGCTGTCGTTGGGCTTGGGACCTTGCGCCACGATGACCCCTGGCGGTGGAGGATGGTGCCGGCGGATCCCACGATCACCTGCAGGCCACCGCCCGCCCAAACCGAGCGAAGAAGTTCGGCCGAGGGGCTCGACTCCTCCTCCCAACCCCCCGCAACATGCCGGATGATCGTACCGGTATCTCCCACGGCGATGAGTTCGTCTCCCGCCACGCGCACGATGCCGTAGAGGTTTCGGGTTGCCGGCGTCCTCTCATCCTGCCACACCCCAGCCCGTCGCCGGAGCACCGTCCCTCCGCTCCCGACGGCAAACGTCGAACCATTCCCGACCGAGGCAACCGAGAAAAGAAGTGGGGAGGTGGTTCCAACCGTCCAGTCGACCTGGTCACGCTGGATCACGGTACCACCCCAACCGACTGCAAAGACTCTCCCACCGCTCCCATGTACCGCCCGCAGATTCTGCCGAGTCGCTGTCTGGGGGGCGTAGGTCCAGGAGATACCGTTGAAGCGCATCATCGCTCCGTCGTTTCCTACGGCATGGATCTCCGCGCCGGTCCTGCCCCACAGCCCGAAAAAGTCCTTGCCACTCGGGCTCTGGGTTGGAGTCCACTGGTTCCCGTCGAAGTGGAGAATCGTGCCTTGGATCCCGATGGCCCACACATTCGAGGCGAGGGTGCCCCAGATGCCGAAGATGATGAGGTCGGTTGGACTCGACATGGTCTTCCAGACTCGGCCGTTCCACTCGAGCAAGACTCCGTTCTGACCCGAAGCGTAGAGTGTTGCCGGGCTCGTTCCCCAAATGGACCAAAGCTCCGGTGCACCCGGCAATTCCATCTCGCGCCACACAGATCCGTCGTAACGAAGCGCCACCCCCGCGCCGACAGCATAAACCTGGGTCGGACCCAGACCCCACACGTTGAGCAGAGTGTTCCGCGTCGGACTCTCCATCTCGTCCCAGGCCGCCCCATCGAAGTGGAGGATGGTCCCAGAGGCTCCGACTGCGAAGAGGTTCGATGGTCCCGTGCCCCAGACCCCCACGAGATCGAATTCCGTCGGTGTATCCATCAGCATCCATGCCCCATCGACGGCATTTCGGAGGATGACCCCATTCTGACCGACCGCAAAAGCATCACCACCTGGATCGGACCACACGCCGAGGAGGGAGACTCCAGTCAGTCCTTCGAGCTCGGCCTCGAAGGAGGGTGCTCCGCCCACCGGAGTGACGGTGACACTGGCGCTGGCCCAAAGGCCGTCTGCGGAAACGCTCAGCGTGCCCCTCCCCTGCCGAAGCCCTGTGACGATGCCCGCCGGTGAGACCGCGATCACATCTGGGGTGGTCGTGCTCCACTCCGGAACCACACCCGACACCGGTACACCGTTCGCGTCCACTGCGACCAGGGTCGTCGCCAGAGCATTGCCGGCCTCGATCCACGAGTTGGCCGGAGTTATCCGCAGTGCTGCGACCTCCCCAGGGAGCGGTCCGGTAGGTGTGGTCGTGCATGCGGCGAGGGCAAGCAGGCCCGTGAACCCAACCGTTGCCGAGAGAGGGCGTGACCTCACTTCACGTTGCAGGGGTACCGTGCTTTCGGATCATTCGCTGCACGAGACCGTCCATCCAACGCCGCGGAAGGACGGACTGGAGCACGAGCCTGATGCGCGCGTCCCGCCCGAGGAGATACCGATGGCGCGGCCTCTTGGAGGTGAGGGCGTGCAGGATTTTGTCGACGACCCGCTCAGGATCGATCCCATGTTTCTGACCGCGACGAACGACTTTTTCCATGAGATTGAAGTGCATCTGATATCGGGTGAAGGCCTCAGCGGGGAAGGTGGTCTGCGCTTCCTCGAAGCTGTGCGCGCCCTTCTCCCAAATGGGCGTCCGCACCGATCCCGGTTCGATCAGAGAGGTTTCGATCCCCGCGGGACCGAGTTCCATACGGAGCACATCACTGATTGCCTCCACCGCGTGCTTGGATGCGCTGTAAGGACCGACCATAGGGGCTGCGACCCGACCCGAGACCGAACCGATGTTGACGATCCTTCCTTTCGCGGTACGCAACAGGGGAAGAGCGGCCTGAGTCACCGCCACGAGACCGAAGACGTTGACCTCGAACTGCCGTCGGAGTGCATTGAGATCGACGAACTCGAGTGGCGACCCAACGGCGATACCGGCGTTGTTCACCAACCCGTCGAGACCCCCGGGGCTGATCTCTCTTCCGATGAACTCGATCGCCCCGGTGATCGAAACCGGGTCGGTGACGTCGAGCAGGACCCACCGGAGTCGATGGGAGGCATTGGCGGCGACCCGCAGCCCGTCCTCCTCCCGGCGGACCCCTGCAAAAACCCTCCATCCCATACGATCGAGACGATGGGCCGCACACTCCCCGATGCCGGTCGAAGCACCTGTGATCAGGACCGTCCGCGTTCGTTTGGTCATGTGGGTAAGCAACCGGCCCGCCTCAGGTTGGTCAAGCGACCCTCCAGATCAGTGGAGGCATGCGCATAGGTCTTGCGCCGATTGGACATCCGGAGGAATCATTATCAGTCCCTCCCCTCTCCACGTACTGGAGCAGACCATGCCAAGCCGACGTTCCTTCGTCACCTCGATGCTGGGAGCCGGGATCGCCCTGCCGAGCTTCAGTGAACGTGCCATCTCCCAGGTGGTCCGGGCGAGCGAGATCGCCGGTCCACGTCCCCACGGGCCGGTGGCGGCCGACGAGGCATACTGGTCGGAAATCCAGCGGGCCTTCGATACCGACCGTACGATGGTCAACCTCAACAACGGTGGTGTATGCCCCACGCCCTCGCACGTTCTGGAGGGGATGATCCGGGACCTCAGGTTTAGCAACGAACTGCCGGTCCACCACATGTGGCGCGTACTGGAGCCGAGGATCGAATCGGTACGGCGTGAGTTGGCACGGGACTTCGGCTGTGACCCCGAAGAGATGGCCATCACGAGGAATGCCTCCGAGGCGCTGGAGATCATGATTTTCGGACTCGATCTCAAACCAGGCGACGAAGTGCTGGTCACCAATCAGAACTATGGACGGATGCTCACCAGTTGGCGGCAGCGGGTGAGACGCGACGGAGTGGTCCTCAAGGAAATCTCCTTCAAGGTCCCGCCGCCATCCCAGGACTACCTGGTGGAGAGGTTCCGGCAAGCCATCACCCCTCGGACCCGTATCATCGAGTTCCCCCACATTACGAACCTCACCGGGCAGATCATGCCGGTCCGAGACATCCAAAATCTGGCTCGTCCTCTGGGGATCGAGGTGATGATCGACGGCGCACACGCCTATGCGCACTTCCCGTTCACTCGTGACGAACTCGACTGTGATTACTACGGCACGAGTCTCCACAAGTGGCTCCTGGCTCCCATCGGAACGGGCTTCCTGTATGTGCGGAAGGACAAGCAAAAAGGGCTTTGGCCCTTGATGGCGGCGGCACCGGAGATGGATGAGAACATCCGCAAATATGAAGAAATCGGCACTCACCCGGCGGCAAACCACAACGCCATTGCGGCCGCGCTGGCTTTTCATCGCGCGATTGGAGCGGAACGGAAGATTGCTCGACTCAGGTACCTGAGGGACCGTTGGGCCAAGCGACTCCTCGAAGAAAGCGACCGGATTCGCGTTCTCACGCCTCTCGACTCGCCCTATGCGGGGGCGATCGGGCTGGTAACCGTGGAGGGGATCGACTCACCAAAACTCGGCTCCTGGCTTCTGTCCAAGCACAACGTGGTCACGACGCCAATCGTTCACCCGGAATTTGAGGGTGTCCGTATCACGCCGAATGTCTACACCACGCTCGATGAAGTCGACCTGTTCGGCGATTTGATCCTCGAGGCGGTCCGAAGGGGGATCAACTGAGGATCTCTCGGTTTCGCCACTGCCTTCTCCCTGCGACAGGGCTCCTGGCGCTCCTCGCCTGTGGCCCCGCTGAAACCCCTCGGGCCGGCACACCGCCACAGGGGGTCGTGTTCCCCCCTGAGATGGCCGAGCCGGAGCTCCTCACCTATCACCCCGATCTCCATGTCGACATCACTGAAATGCGACGGCGTGCATCGGGACTCTGGCTGCAGGATCTCATCCCGGGTGAGGGAGACACTGCGACGCGGGGCAGCACAGTCCGAATCCGCTATACCGGTTGGCTCCATGACGGCACGCTCTTCGAGAGCAATGCGACCGCCGAGCCCTTCGAGTTCCGTCTGGGGGTGGGTGAGATGCTGGAGGGATGGGACGAGGGAATCGTCGGGATGCGGCGTGGCGGGAAGCGGAAACTGGTCATTCCGTACCAGATGGCCTATGGCGAGGCTGGTGAGGGGGAGGTCCCGCCGTTCGCCGTCCTGGTCTACGACATCGAACTCATTGACTTCCGACGTTAGCTAGCGGTCCCGATCTCCGCGGGGGCGACTCTTCGCACGGATGGCAGCCTGAGAGGTCGCCTTGCGCAGCATCTTCTCGGGACTGATCGGGTTCGCACCCGATCGGGGTTCACCCATCCGCAGCTTCAGCTCGTTGTCCACCACCTCGGTGGTGATTGGTCTTCCCCCACGTACTTCGTAGGACCCGAGAATCTCCTCACCAAGTCCGGCATCTGGCATGAGCCGTTTGATGAGGGCCTCACGATTCTTCAGACCTTCGACTGAGTGGAGCGTTTCGCCGGTGGCGCTCTGCACCCGGATCAGGACGCAATACGGGGCTCCGGAGAGGTTCTTGACCGATCGAAGTTCTGTTGCGGCAATTTCGCGCGCCCAGCGGAGGGCTTCCTGTTCCTGCACCGACAACCCGCCCTTCGCCTTGGGCTTCGAACCGCTCCCCCCCCCTCCAGGTGGGCCCCCAGATTTCCCGCGGGCCTGCTTGGCCCTCAGGCGCTTGAGGTATTCAGGCTCTTGTGTCACGAACTCCTCCTGGGTGGTCGGTCCCTCAGTCCAAGGCCGGCCCGTAACGGTAGGGCCAACAGGACGAGGATACCCCGCCCCTGAGCTTCTGCCAAGGCCCCCTAAACCAGAGAACCGATGTAGAGGGCGTAGATCAGGAGCAGAAGGCCACCTTCGACTCGCGAGAGGTTCGATCTGAACCACAGGATGGGGAGTAGAAGGAATGAGACTCCGAGCATCCACCAGAGGTCCACCTGAATGACGGCAGTATGAACGGGGATGGGTTTGACCAGCGCGGTCACTCCGAGAATACCCAGGACGTTATAGATGTTCGATCCAATCACGTTGGCCACGGCGACCTCGGTGTGACCCCGGCGGGCAGCAACCAGACTCGTAGCAAGTTCGGGGAGGCTGGTACCCACTGCGACCAGGGTGAGCCCGATCACCCGCTCCGTGATGCCCGCGTATCTCGCGAGTTCCACCGCCCCGTCTACCAGGAATCGTCCACCAAGAAAGAGCAGCCCCGCCCCAAGAAGGCATGCCGCGGTGGCTCGCACCCACGGTCGCTCACTCGCCTTGAGGGTCCGACGCTCCAGCGAACCGGCAATCTCTCCACTTTCTTGGACACCGACGCTCACGCGCGATTCGTACACCATGAACACGGTGAAGAGGGCCAGTGCGACAACGAAGAAGCCACCTTCCAGACGATCGAATACCCCGTCGCGCGCAAGTAGCATCGCGATCCAGCTCGCCACGAACATGAAAGGCCATTCGAGACGCACTGCGGAACCATGGACTGGGAGACTGAACAACAGGGCAGTGAGTCCCAGGATCAATCCAATGTTGGCGATGTTCGATCCGATCACGTTGCCAACGGCGATGTCAGGGGTACCCCTGGCGGCGGCGATCAGGCTCACCATCAACTCGGGCAGCGATGTCCCCAAAGCGACCACCGTCAGACCGATGACGGTCGTGGAAAGCCCCGCGAGTCGTGCGAGGCGGGTCGCACCCCGAACCAGTGACTCGCCACCCACCGTCAGGAGAGCGAGTCCGGCAGCCACGGCCCCGATCGCGAGAGCGAGTCCCACCTACCGCCCTTGCTCGACTAGTGGATCAGGTGGAGGGCACTCTGGCGGCGGTGTGCCCATCGTGGCCGCCCATCGGAACCAATGAAGAAGTCCTCCTCCTGGGCCATTCTCACCCGCTGGCCGTTCCATTCAGGGATCGACGTGGTCACCTGGAGTTCGCTCGAGTACCACATGTTGGGAATCACCGCATGATCTCCACGACCCGGTACGCCCTCCTGATAGTCCCAGAGACCAATGAGAGGTCCGGCACCGTGGCCGTTGACCCCAATCGGGTGGCTGTAGACGGTCCCGTCGAGCGATTCCGATTGCATCCGAGTCCGAGTGGCGTGGAGCACTTCGTTGCCCGTCCTTCCAGCACGGATCTCTTCGAACAACAGATCTTGGAGTCGGTTGGAGTTGGCGAGCGCCTGTCGGAGGCCAGGCGGCGCACCCGTTTCACCAACGCGCAGCACGTACGCCATGTGCTGGGTGTCAGTGTTGAGACCAAGCGCGGTAATGCCGACGTCGCAGTGGAGCACGTCTCCGCGTTGAATCACGGGGTTGCCTCCGAGCGACTCGTCAGAGGCGCCTTCCCGTTGCACTTCAATGGATGGTTGGAACCAGGTTCCGAGGCCAAGGTCGTTGACTCGCTGCCGCCACCACCAGACGAGATCACCGGTTGTGGTCACACCCGGAGTGATCACCCGCTCGGAGAACATCTCCTCGATGAGGTTCCAGACGAGACTTTGCAGCTTGGTGTAAAACGCCTCTTCGTCCGGCAGTCGCGTGGCAATGAAATCGACCGCCAGTCCCTCGGCTCCGACGAAACGTGACGTCCACTTGGTCCCTAGCGAAGCTTGCATCCCGTCTAGCTCCCCGGAGGAGAGCCCGTCGGCGAAAGCCCATACCCGGGAGGTATTCACGGCAATCCTCCGTGGATTGCGCTCCTCCAGAACCTCCCGCAATACCTCCCACTGCTGATCCCCCCAGAGTTCGGCGTTTTCTCCCGCTACGGCTGCATCAACCTTTTTGGCCGTCCGAACCGCCGTGTAGAGACCTCCCTGATCCGACCCTCCGAGAGCGATCCTCTCGACACCCAACTCCGGTCCACGATCGAAGAACACGTAAATCGTCCGCCGCCGAGCGGCAAAGGTGGTCGGGGACACCATCGAGCTGAAGACCGGGTCCTCGTTGTATTCTCGCATGGGAATGACCCAGAGGTCCACATCATACTGTCGCATCAGTCGTGGCAGAGTCACCGTGAGACGCTTGGCGAGCCATTGCTGTTGAATGGCTGCTTGCTCGCGCAGCGTTCCGAACGGACGAAACACCTCCTGAGCCGCTGCCGTATCTGGGACAACCGCAAGTACCGCGATCACGAGCGGGGGGAGGAGGCGACGGAGTTGGAGACTGGAGCTACTCATGGACGAACCCTCTCGGACAGGCGGAAGCGGATGGTGGGCCTCCGGCTCTGGAGGTCCGCACCCCGGTACAATGCCGAAGGTCAGGCGTCCCCCGCAAGCCAGGTCACCAGTATTGCCACTGGCCGTTGGCGACGATATATGCGGCCAGACAACCATTCGTCACCGCATGCGCGAGGATGCAGTCCCCAAGACTACGCCTCTTGAGCATCCACCAGTTGTAGGCGACCCCGGCCGCAATCCCGACATCCCAGTGAGCTCCATGCTCGCTCGCGAAGAGTACGACCGTGATGATGAATGCGGTGGTGGTGAAGGTACCGAGTGGTACGGCGGTGAAATCCCTTCTGATGATCCAGCGAGGAAGCCAGGCTCTCCAGAACAATTCCTCGATGATGGGAACGAGAATCATGGCTCTCATCCCGCGGAGTAACAGGAAGAGGAAATCCGACTTGACCGATTCGGGCAGGGGTATGTGGCCGGAACCGACAATGGCATTGCGAAACAACACCGAATCGCGATAACCGGGGATCAGAACGTCGGGTGCGATCCACACCCCGAAGACGGCGACACCCACGATCACCGACCCACCCCAGGACGTGATCGTGAGGTCGACGAGCGGCCTGGCGACGACAAGCAGGACGCCACCAACCGCCACGAGACGAATGATCTCCCCGGTGGTGGGGCTCGCACCCAGAAGTGGTACCGCGACAGAAACTGCTAGGAACGACGCGAAGGGCAGAACGTAACGAACCGACGGTGACTGGGTCACCCACTTGAGCATTGGCTGTCCGGGTGGTAATGGAGTGGGAATGCGACGGCGGGGGCCGAAGCCCCCACCGCACGCCTTCTAGAACCGGTACTGCAACTTCGTCATGATCAGTCGGCCAAGCCGTGGCACGCCGATGAAAGTCGCGTAGTTCTCGTTGAGCGCGTTTTCGACCACCATGGAGACCAGGAGACGCTGGTCGAATTTCGGTCTCCAGGTGAGCTGGGCGTCGACCAGGTCGTAGCTATCGAGTGGCTGCAGACCGCCACCCGAAGCGACGGGGCTCACATAGACTCCCGAATTCACTGGGAACCCAGTCACGTGCCGCCCACGCACTTCGGCCGACCACCCCGCCATATCATCTCGGTACCGGGCGGTGATGGAGCCCTTGGACTTGCTGGCATTGAGTGCGATGTCCGTAGGTCCGCCCACCTCGGCCGCCGCGAAGTAGTCGTCGCTCGTCACCGACCAGGTGCCTGCCACCGACCACTTGTCGTCGATCAGATAATCCACCGCGATGTCGCCACCCCAAAGGTCGACGCTGCCGAAGTTCCGATACGTCAGGAAGATGTCCGACGATGCAGCAATGGCGGCGTCAGGTACGATCGTCCCCAGAGGGACCCCGAGCGTAGCTGGGTTACTGCTGCCCGAGATCCCAGCCATCGCTGTGGCCGCGCCCTGTGTCAGCGCTGCCGCTTGCGCGGCGGGAACGTTGTTCGCGATCAAGGTGGGCTGCAAGGTGGCCTGCAGATAGGCGAGTGTCGACGCGAAATCGAGGAAGACGCTCGGCGACTCGACAATCAGGGGGCCAACGAAGTTCTCCTTCTTCTGATACCACACATCGACCGACAGTCTGAACTTCCCATCGAGGATGCCCTTATAACCCACTTCGAAGGCGTTGGTGATCGTGGGTTGCATGCGTCCGACATCGACAACGGTGCTTGGCAACACGTCGTTGAATGTTCTGGTTGTCGGGTCGAGGCGCCGCAATTGAGTCCCGACCTGCGTCGTCGGGGCTGGAATGGCCGCCAGGATTGCCCCCGCCCCACCCGGGAGGCTCGGCGCTACCGCCCCAGCAGCCACGGCCCAGAGCAGAGCCGCCTGAGCCGGGATGGCCTGAGTTGGTGCACCGGGGAACGGTCCGGGGAACATGCAGAGGTTGTCCACGCCACCCGCGCCACAGTGCCCCGCTCGGAAGTTGAACCCGTCCTCGGGCACTCCCAGCGCCCGCACTTTGTACGGTCCAGCCTGCGCAGCGACAATATCGAGGAACAGGTTGTTGTTGGAGGGAGTAGAAAACGCGCGGTTGTAGGTCACCCGGAAGTTGTGAAACTCCGCGGGCTGAAAGACCAGCGCCGCGCGGGGCGAGAAGACGGCGTCTGCGAAACGCGCCAAATCTCCCGGCTCGCCGAGTCGGCTATGCCGGTCGAGGCGCACCGCGGTCACGAGTTCGAGTTGGTCGGTGAGCGTGGTGGAGCTGTGGAGGTACGCGCCGATCTCCTTGATGTCGTCATCCGCCTCGTTCCGACCGTTGATGGTGCCCTGCGTCCGAGCATCGGTGTTGGCGAAGTCGACCCCGTAGATAAAGTCTTGTCGCTCACCGAGGGCGAACCCGTGCTGCACCTGGAAGGCGGTGACCCGGGAGTTGTCGACGATTGGATTGCCGTCCCGTAGCAGGAAGCTGCCCTTGGGCGGAATGGTCAAATCGCTGTTACCCGAGTTGCTTCGGTTCTGGAAGACCTGGACGAAAAGTCGGTCGAACCGCGCCCGCACCTGGGCATAGTCGTAATGCCAATTGTGGGCCTGCGCGGCTCCGATTCCGGTATACTCGATGAGGTCGATCGCGTCGGTGCGGCCGAATGAAGCAATGATCTCGGAGGTCTCCGTGGGGCGGTAATCGAACCGAGCCTCGGCGGCCCACTTGTTGAGATCGAAGTTGCGACAGCCCGTTTCGTCGTTGCACGATCTCCCGGCTAGCGTTCGCGGCTCGGCAGGGTCGTTCGATTTCCACTCCTGACCGGTGAGGTATTCCCCCGAGATCTTGTAACCGAACTTCTCCCCGACCGATCCGGCATGCCGCCCGGCAACCCGAAGCAGGCCTTTGCCGTCGTCGAGGCTGGTACCCGCCGCATCACGCGAGCCAGACCTGAAGCCTGACTCGAGGGAGATGTTGGTGCCCTGACTCGTCAGCGGGGACTTGGTGATGATACTGAGGACCCCGTTGGCGGAATTCGGTCCATAGAGCGCAGCCCCCGGACCCAGGACGAACTCGATACGTTCGATATCGTCGTTCGTTCCAGGAAAGAAAGCCGGCACGTTGACCCGCAGGGAGGGAACCGCGGCGAACCGGTTGTCGGTCATGGTGAGCAAAGCGCCCGAGAAGATGTTGTTGAACCCGCGTCCCACGACGTTCGACTGCACCAGGCCACCCTGCGAGATATCGACGCCTGGGAGCGCCTTCAAGTGGTCGGTGACCGCAAGCGCAGGACGCTCTTCGATCTCAACGGTCGAGATGACGCCGACAGATGCGGGCGCCTCGATTGCCTTCTCCTGCCGCCGTGATGGCGTACTGATCAGTGGGTCAAGCTGGATGGCCAGGGGACCCAGCACCAAGTCCACCGTGACCATACCTCCCGCGGAGACGACGATCCCACTCACGCGACCAGCCTGGAAGCCGATCGCCGTCGCCAGGACGCTGTAGGTCCCGGCGGGAACCGTGACCTGGTACAGCCCCGATTCAGAGGTGCTGGCCTCGGCGGCAGTCCTCCCCGCGGCCGTCTCGACGATTACCCGGGCCGCTGGGATCGGTGCCCCAGTCCCGCGGGCAGTGATTCTCCCCGCGATTCCTACCTGTGCGAGAATCGGCGAGGATACGAACAGGCTCGCCACGAGCACACCAGTCATTGTCCAGAAGCCCATGCGCATGAGAATGACCTCGGTTGGGGAACAACCTCAAGTGTCAGTGCCGTAACAGCCTGAATACACGCGTCGTTTGGTC
>QKDC01000190.1 GCA_003246755.1 Gemmatimonadota bacterium
GACGGCATCCCAGCCCCGCCACACAGGCCCTTTCTCCTCGCCTGCGGGGCAATACTCGGTTTGACGCTGCTCGGGTTTTTTCTCCAGGAGTGGACCCGCATCCCGATTGCGTACGTGGCCGCGGGAGGCGCGATCGTGCTAACGGTCCTCCGGGTGGGTATGGTCGGTGGCCCGGTGCGCGACGTCGTCGAGGGCATCGGGTGGGACGTCATCGTGTTTGTCGTCGGGATCTTCCTTGTGGCCAGCGGACTCCGAGAGGCTGGGTTCACCGACCTGTTCGGAGGTCTGATTCTCGACGCCAGTTCGGTGAACCCGGCCGTGGGGACGCTCGTCACCGGGTTTAGCGCCTCCCTCAGCTCGGCGGTCATGAACAACCACCCCGTTGCCGGGATCTCGGCCATGGCAATCGGGGATCTCCCGCTGGGAGCGGGGTATGCGCGGGTGCTGGCCCTGGCCGCTCTCATTGGCGGTGATCTTGGACCAAAGATGTTGCCAATCGGTTCCTTGGCCGCGCTGATGTGGTTTCGGATCCTGCGAACCAAGGGGGTGGACATCCCCTATTGGCAGTACATCAGGATCGGTGTTCCAATCACCTTGGCCGCGGTGCTCGTTTCGGTCCTGGTTCTGATCCTCGAAGTATTTCTCGCAGGAGGATTCTAGAACCGAACCCGGTCGTCTCGACTACCTGACTGGCGTGACCCGAATCGCCGTCGCCGTCGTCGCTCCCAAATCCATCACCATCACACCCACACCTCCGCGTTCCACCTCTCCCACGAGGATTCCGTGCCATCCCTGAATGTTGGCCCGGGGAAAGAGTTGCTCCAGTGAGCGATGCGTGCTGCCACCAGCCGGCAGACGGACGGTAGCCTCGCCACCGCGGCGTGGTCGTCCATCAGGATCGTGCAGCACGAGACGGACGGTGACCGCGTTCTCATCCGCACTCAGAGCCACGTGACTCTCCATTCCGGTGGCGCCGCCGCTTTGCACAGGCGCCAGGAATCGATTCTGGAAAGCCTCGATCGCCGTCTCGACCGGCGAGACGCCGGGCATGTGGAGGCGTGTCGTTCCACCGGGCCTTCCCGAGGCAGTCGTGATGATTGCTGAACCAACCGTGAGCGCCCCGTCGGAGGCCGTGTGAAACACCGATGTGGCGGTCGGGCGGGTCGCAAAGGCCGCCTCTGTGACTCGGCCGATCCCCTCCAAGGCCACCTCCATCGGCCTTCCATTCTCGTCGAAGAACGCGATGACACCACCCTTCAAGCTGTCCTGGGAGGTCGCGGTCAACCGAATGGTGGTCTGATGCCCGCCGCCGGCTGCGAAGTGTGGAATCACGAGAGGCCCTGGGTCCTTGCGCGGTCCGAAGTCGAGGACCGGGGTGGGGATCGTGACTCCTCCAGCAAGGCCCTGGAAGGCGTTTAGGGCGACAGGACCGCCCCGGATGCGAAGAATCCCGTCGAAGGACTGAACCCCAGGATAGAGCTGATCGAGTGCCACCACCATGGAAGCCCCCGATTCGACACTCACTTCACGGGCATCGCCCTCGCCTCCTCGGGCGGTGTACGGCTCGAGTTTGAGTGCCGTGGCCGAAACCAGATTCCGCACGACGACACTGGTCGAAGTCCCTTCCCGCCGGTCGAAGTGAATGGGGAGCGCCGCGGATTCGGCAAAGGAAGTGCCCGTGATCCGCGAAGGAGCGTTTCCGCCGCCGGGACTGTCGAGCACCCCCAAGACAGGCTGACTTCCGAGAATCCTGATGCCGCTTCCCGTTGATCCAGCAAGGGCCAGGTGGGCGCTGCCGAATGGTGAGAGCTCGAATCCACTGCGCGGTGAGGCCGTATTCCCAGAGACACTCATCGAGATGGTGCCTCCCGCTGCGTCTACGAATTCGAGGACTCCGGCGACCCGTTCCGAGGCCGAGGGATTGATGATCAGGAGGCTGGCCTCACCTCCAGCCATGTAGGGAATAGTCGATGAATGCACGAGGTACTCCACTCCCGTCACCAAGTAGACTCCGCCGGTCTGCGGGTCGTGGATGCGCCACCCCGAATGACCTTCTAGGTCCAGGGCGCGAACATCGGATGCCATGAAACCATCGAGGAACAAGGTGTCGGCTTCCACCCTGGCCGTGTCCGCGTTGACACCGCCCTCGATGATCTCGATCCCCGCACTATCGACGTCGCCTGCCCGGATGGTGATCTTGTCGTTCCCCGGGCCGGCGAACGTGGGATCCGTACCCCGACCACCCAGAATGACATCATCACCGGGGCCTCCCGTCATCGCGTCGTTACCGTAGGATCCCCGGAGCAGGTCATCACCCGGTCCGCCGTCGAGATGGTCATCCCCGAGGGAAGCGAGGAGGGTGTCGTTCCCCCCCCCACCGATCAGGACGTCGTCGCCCTCCCCACCGCTCAGGAGGTCGTTCCCGAGGCCCCCCTCCAGGATATCTGGACCGTCGAGCCCTGCCAGTTGGTCATGGCCGTTGCCGCCCCGCAGGACATCGGCACCATCATTGCCCAGCAGGAGGTCATCGTCGTTCCCTCCGTCGAGTGTGTCGTTACCATCTCCACCTGAGAGGCTATCCGCACCAGCACCACCCGTGAGGATGTCGTTTTCATCCCCGCCATCCAAATTGTCGTTTCCTGGACCCCCATCGAGGAAGTCATTGCCATCATGGCCATCCAGTACGTCCCGACCGGCCCCGCCTCGGAGGACATCCTCGCCCTCCCGGCCATCCAGTGCGTCGTCCCCATCGCCTCCGTCGAGCTGGTCGTCCCCCTCGCCGCCATCGAGGACGTCATTGCCTCCGTCGCCTTTGAGAACGTCGTTCCCGCCCTCGCCGAACAGGAAATCCCGGTCGTCACCGCCCACGAGTTGGTCGTCGCCGCTACCTCCCTCGAGCACATCCTCTCCCCCCATGCCTTCCAGGGCGTCGAGACCGCCCCCGCCACGAAGAACATCATCCCCACCCTTCCCGATGAGGAGGTCATTTCCCTCTCCACCCTCGAGCAGGTCTCCCCTGTCGGACCCCGTCAAAACGTCGTCCGCCGGTGAGCCTAATAGCGTATCGGTCGGAACGCCGATTCCGGTACTTCGGGTGGGAGGGGCCGGGTCCGCGGTGAAAAGGACGGATGTGGCACCGATCAAGAGCAGAATGGACAGAAGGGGGGTGGAGCGCGTTGTGCAGGACATGACGACCTCCGTCATCGACCGTGAAAGAGGGTCTCTGAACGAACCTACGGTCTCGCTGCCTGTTGCGCTAGAGAGTTCGGCCGGACCGTCTCCGGGCGACGCTGGCCCAATGCAGGGAGGCGACCACGACGACAATGGTCATCGCGATCGCCTCACGCGTGGACATGCGTGTCGTGAGCACGACGGCGACCACCATCCCGATCACCGACATGAGCATGCCGGCCGGTGCTCGGAAAAGGGCCGGACCTACGTCTGACGACCCTCCGATGGCCTGGCGATCGCGCCGCCGGAAGACCGGGAGTGCGAGACAGATCGCGCCATAGGGCAACAAGCGAGACACAGCCGATAGGGTAAGATTCGAGAGCAATCCCGCCTGGAGTGCCAGGAACAACGAGACCACCGCAAACACCATGATGGACACCCACGGGGTGCGGAATGCCGGGTGAATCCGGCCAAAAACCTTCGGAAGATCTCCCCGCTGGGCCATGGCCATCGTGAGTCGCGGGACCATCAGCATGTTGCTCGCCATCCAGCCGTACACCGAGAGCATGGCGGCCACGGTGATGACCACGGCGCCGCCGGTACCGAACATCACGCGAGCCGCCTCCGCGAGGGGTCGGTTGTTGATTGCCGGGTCACTGAGTGTCGCGAGGACCGTCACCTGCACGGCCAAGTAAATCGCCGTGACCAGGCCGATGCCAAAGAGGAGAGCGAAGGGTGCATCCCTCCGTGGGTCTTTTGCTTCTCCGAGTGGAATGAGGGCCGACTCGAACCCTCCATAGGCGAACATCAGGAGGAGCAGGGCCTGCAGCCACCCATGCATCGTGGGATCGGAGGCGATGCCGGGTGCGGCAGCCTTCCCGCTCATGAGCCAGGCGACGCCCAGCAGGCCAAAGAGGAGAAGGGGTACCGCCTTGATGGTGGCGAAGATGTCACTCACCCGGGCTCCGGTGCCAACGCCCCGAATGTTGATGACGGCAAGCAGCCCGATGAAGAGTGCGCTGACGACGATGGTCCCACTCTGAGTCTCGACCCAGGGCCAGAACTCGGCGAGGTAGGTGGTGAAGAGGTTGGCCTGGACCGCCGCCGAGATGCAGCGGGCGAAGTACATCATCCACCCCATCTGGATCCCGAAGAACCTGCCGAAGGCCGCTTCGGCGTACAGATACGCACCGCCCGCCTCGGTGAAGCGAGAGGCCACTTCCGCAAAACAGAGGATCATCGCGGCGGTAAAGCCAGCCGCAAGGGTCCAGGCAAACATCGAGGGCCAGCCCAACATCCCAGCGATGGTCCCCGGCAGCACAAAAACCCCGGTTCCGATGATCGCGTTGAGCACCAAGGCCGCGATGCTCCAGCGGCCCAGGGCTCGAATGAGGGTTGGTGCCTCCGACTGTTTACCTGACGTCAGGCCCTCCTAGGGTGTCCCGGCAGCCCGAACTTCGTAGCGCGCCGTCATCCCGCCCTCCATATGCTCCCCAAAGTGACAATGGAACTCCCAGACACCGGGGTTGTCTGCCACCATATCGGCAGTGAGCATGAGGAGTGGTCCGGAGAGGTCGGCCACATCCACGCGACGGTTATTGATCAACACCGTGTGACCGTGCCAGGTCGGCGTGTGAAAGTCATCGAAGCTCGTGGCCGAGAAGAGATACCAGCGGACGCGGTCGCCCTCATCCATGGTCATGGAACTCAGCGGCAGGTTGCCGTACATGAACCCATTGATCGCGGCGTATCCGAATCGAAAGAACCCCCTTGGACCGTTGGGTCCGATGGTCGCGGTGTCTCCGGTGTAACGCCTGAGGTTCTCCGGCGTGTAGTTCGTGGTGTTCTCGATAAAGGCCCCAAACAGCATCACAAACTCTCGGTCGACGTCTGTCGGCTTGCCATCGGCATCACCCATCCCATCCCGCGTAATGATCATTGCGCCGATCAACCCGCTATTGACGTCCTTGACCTCGCGGGTATGGGAATGATACGGCCAGACGATCGAATTGGGTTGATTGGGCCCTGGCCCGGCCCGCTCGGGGACCGGCCAGACGTAACGATGGATCTCGCCGGACGGCACACCATCGTCGTGCTTGTCGTCCGTGCCATCGATATACGGGGCCCCTTCTGAGTCCTTGTCGTAGAACACACCATGCGGGTGAACGCTGACAGGAAGAGTCGTCTGGTTCTTGAAGACCACCACGATGGTGTCACCCACTTCTCCCCGGAGGATTGGGCCGAGGATCCCAGTGTGCTCCATCTCGGGTGGTCTGGGCTTGAGTTGGGTGAACGTGCTGTCGGTGTACTCCTGGTACACGGCCTTCTTGAATCGCGTCGCGATGACGGTGTCACGAAGTCCGGTGACCAGGTATTGCTGGCCCACGGGGTTACCCGAGAGGACATCGGATCCGATCGGAACGAAATCCCAGTCGACCTCATCGGCGCCGACGTAGTAGACTCGCGTCACACCACGATCTCCCACTGCCCCCGTGCCGAAGAAGATCACGGCCGCCAGCGACACAGAGATCGCGAGGATACCAAGCAGTCGTCGCATCGGATCAGCCTCCCGTGGCGGGTCGGATCTCGAACCGAGACGACATTCCCTCTTCCATGTGTTCGCCGAAGTGACAGTGGAAGAGCCAGATTCCAGGGTTGTCGGCCACCATGTCGGCCGTGAGCATGAGGAGTGGGCCGCCCAGGTCTGCCACATCGGCTCGCTTCTGGTTGATCAGCAGTGTGCCACCGTGCCAGTGGGGCGTGTGGAAATCATTAAAGCTGGTGGATGAAAACACGTACCACCGCACCCGGTCTCCCTCGTCCATCGTCAGAGTCTCCAGGGGCAGGTTGGCAAACAGGTAGCCGTTGATGCTGTGGTATCCGTTCCCGTAGAAGAACCGGGGGCCGTTGGGCCCAACCCGGAGTGTGTCTCCGGTGTATCGTGCCAGGTTCTCCGCCGTGTACTGGGTGGTGTTCTCGATCTGTGCACCAAACAGGGTGACGAACTCGCGATCGACGTCGGTCGGTCGGCCCTCCGCGTCACCCATCCCCCGTCGAGTGATGATCATCGCACCGATCAGACCGCCATTCACGTCCTTCACCTCTTCGGTGTGGGAATGGTAGGGCCAGATGATCGAGCTCGGGTCCATTGGGCCAGGGCCGGCACGTTCGGGCACGGGCCAGACGTAGCGGTGAATCTCGCCCGATGGGACACCGTCATCGTGTTTGTCATCGCCTTCGGTGCCGTCGGTGTACGGTGCTCCCTCGGAGTCCTTCTGATAGATGACCCCATGCGGGTGCACGCTCACGGGGTGTGAGGTGTTGTTCTTGAATACGATGACGATCGTATCGTCCACCACGCCTCGAAAAACCGGTCCGAGCATGCCGAGATGAGCCCACTCCGGCGGACGCGGAGCCAGTTCGGTGAACGTGCTGTCGGTGTACTCCCGATACACGGCCTTCTTGAACACCGTGGCGATCACCGTGTCTTCGAGTCCATTCACCCGGAGCACTTCCACCGGGGCGGGTTCGTCGTTGAGCACGTTCTTCCCGGCGGGCAGGTACTCCCAATCCACCTCATCTGCGGCGACGTAATAGGTACGGGTGACACCGCTCGGCGAAGCGCACCCCATGGTCAGGGAGAGCAACGCGCAGATTCCGGTCACAGTAATCCGAGATGGGCCTGACAAACGACTCATGAACTATTCCTCGTTTTTTGGGGGGGGGACGAGGCCCAAGAATAAAGGGGCTCCAGGGGTTTCGCCAGCCATCACCTCATATCGTTCTCATGAGGTCTGGATAGAACGACTCGCAGGGGTACATCCTCCCGGCCAACTGTTCACGACTCCAGGTGCCGATCCGGGCGCGCCTCGCTGGCTCGACATCCTTGTGCCGGTCGGCCGACCCGCGGACGAAAAGCTCCGCATCGACTGCCATGATGTGAGGTGGGTGCATTTCGAAGGCTTCGGCGTGTTCCTGCATGTAGCGGAAGCCACACTTGGTGACGACCCGATCGAGTTCATCGTTGGTAAGAGGCTGAACTCCGAGGAATTCGGCGACTCGGTTTACTACCCCCGGCAGGTCCCGTTTCATCTCCTCGAAATGGACAAAAAGGACATTATCCTGCTGCTCCGAGAGGTCCCACCACCCGGCGACATGGGTCGGCCAGGTCCCCCACCACATCCACTCCTCGGAGCAGAACCACTCTTCGATACGGTCGAGGTCGGGTGCGAACGTACCGAGGTTGGCGGCAACGAAGTCCGCACAACTCGCAAAGCACGACACGGGGTGTCGAGCCACATATACGTATCTGGCCTTGGGGCTGAATGGACAATGGGTGGCTGGGAGGTGGGTCTTGATGACCTTCGATGGTCGTTCCGAGCCGAGTAAGGGAGCGTCGTCAATCGGCACCCCGGTCTCGGCTTCGAGCCAGGGTGAGACCGCATACAGGGTGCGACCCGTTTCGACGAGGTCGCCGTTCCCTCGGTGGAGGATCTGATAGACCACGTGCTGCATCCAGGTCGTCCCGCACTTCATCTGGGTCGCGACGAAGATGTCTTCGGATTGTGCCCGGTAGTCATCCGCTGCCGCGAAGCTCTTTTCGCTACAAGTTCCCTTGGGTCCGGCAATCCCCCGGTGCTGGAAGCTGCCCTGGGCGAACGTGAAGCGAGAAGGTCGCCCCAAGAGACGCATGATCGGAAACAGCAAGAAGGCATGAAGGCGGAGCTGCTTCTTGAAACGAGCTCGCCCTTCAGGTGGGAGCCCGTAATAGGCGACACCCCGCGTCCGCGTGTTCCCCCAACTGAGGATGGCGGAGAGATGGATGAGTTGGACGACCCCAAACGCGAGAAGGCTTCCCCCGGCCACCAGCACCCACCGCATTACCGTCATGGGCGAGAGAATACGGCCCCGTGGGGCCTAGGTGCCCCGGTAGGCCACTCGGGTGTGAGTTCGGCGGTGAGGGTAAGGGCGCCCGTTTCGCGGTCGAGACGGAGGAGCACGACCTTGTGCTCCAGGGTGCCTCGGCCGGTGAGCACGATCCGGTCCCCGCCGACTTCTCCAGAAATCCAATGGGGCAGATCAGCATCCCCGAGTTGTAACTCGCTCACCTGAAGCGGTCGATCGGGATCCGACATGTCGAACACCACAAGCGAGTGGGTTGGAGCCACGGTCTGAACCCAGAATCGGCCCATCACCACTGGCAGCGCACAGTCATCGTCCTTCTCGTAACTCTCCCATGGGAATGCATGAATGAGCCGAGCCGATGGAGTCTCTGTCCCGAGTCCCTCGACCCGATACATGCCGCAGCGGAAGGTGGTGACAATCACCGTCTTTCCGTCCTCGAGAACGCGAGGTTCAGCGACGTCGATGTTTTCATCTCCGCGCGGGCCGGGAGGGAGGATAACGGTGTGAAGGAGGGAAAGATCGGAGAGCCGCCATACCTGGAAGGACTTGGGGGCAAGGTCACTTTGTTGCATATCTCCGGTGGTGGTCACCACGATGTCGTCCTGAGGGAGAATCGCGAGGCTGTAGGGTCTGAGGTCGGGGTCGGTCGGGTCGGCGGCGTCGCTTCCCCGAATCAGGTTGCCGAGTGAGTCGAGTTCGACGAGCCCACCCGGTGTCTCGTGACCCTCTCCCTGGTTTTGGAACGTCGCGAGCACGTTGCCGGTTGGTGTGCGTTCGAAGCTATGGGGGAAAGTGTAGGGGCCGGCGTTGGTGAACGAGGTTTCGATCCTCGGTGCCCGAGGATCACCGACGTTGATCACGAACGTTTCTCCGGCCCGGAAGGCATTGACCAGAAGTCGATCACCCTGAGGCATCACATGTTCGACGTGATGAGCGCCACCGCTTCTGCCCGTCGAGACGTTTGCGACGATGGTCCCATAGCTCGGTGACAGCGAGTCGACGTCGAGGACCGCCAGGTAATCACCACTCGGGGACTCAGCGTCACCAACCCATACATAGACGTAGTTGCCCGACGGTTCGATCGGACCGTCTCCTGCGGGGGTAGCACAGGCTGGTGCGAGGAAAAGCATGAGGGCGACGGTTCGGCGTGACGCTGTGCTCATCAAAACCTCTCTCTAGAGACGGTACGGTGAGAAAAAGGCCCGACACCAGGGTGCCGGGCCCGTTCCCTCGATCATCACTCGATCAAGCCGAGGCGCTGGTCTTGCCGACTACCGCTGCGATGACCGCACCGGTGATGCCGGCGATAACCCCGGAGAGCGCCGAATCGACCAGATGGGCGGTCAGGGTGGAGATGTTGGAGGTCGAGTACCACATGAGGTTCATGCCCAAGCCCATGAGGAGTCCGACCAGGGTACCCACCTTCACTCCTTCAGCGACCGATGCAACCTTCGCATAGGATCCGAGAATGAGGGTAAGGAGAGCGGCGTACATTACGTTTCCGAGGAAGAGTCCGACCATCATGGGCTCCTCCATCATGACCCCGGTCGCCGACCCCGCGTTGTTGGCGAAGAAGTCGGCCATCAGCATCCCATAAAGCAGGTACCCGACAAGAAACGAGGTGATTGCCCCTGCGACGGTGGCGAACGCAAAGGTCTTCCCGGTCATGTGGTGCTCCTTCGTTGGAGGTACGGGGGCGGGACCGTGCACAGAACCTCCGATACGATACCCCAGATCATGGAAAACGCCACCCTGGAGCGAGGATGGAGGGCGCCAGCCACTCCGACCGACGACACGCGTTAGCGAACGATGAGCGTACGCTGGTAGAGGTTCGTGCCCCGCCCGTCGGGTGCCAACAACTGGTACTCCCCAGGTTCGCCAGGTGTGAACTCGGCATCCGCTGTTTCTCCCGCGAACAGGCGTATGAGGGCCCGCCCGGAGATCGCCTGCGAGGGTGGAAGATCACCTCCGTCCTTCGCAATGGGCCTCCACTCCGCGAACCGCTCCTTTTGTTTGATCTGGAAGCTGAAGCTCCCCGCCGGGGCGATGTTGATGAATCGGAACCGGTAGGTCTCACCCATCCTGAGCTCGAGAGGCGGCTCCTGGCGGACCCCATTGACCACCATGGGGCTCCCCTCGGGCGATCCAGTACCATCCCACCCTCCCACGAAGACGAAGTCGCGGGTCGCGTCGAAGGTCCTCCCCGGTTCGAGAACGATCAGCGCACCGTAGAGTCCCGAGGTGATCTGCTCGATATCGTTGAGATGTGTGTGATACATGAAAGTCCCGGCTCGCTTGAGACTCAGGTGCGCGGTGAACGAGTCACCCGGTTGGATGGGTGGTGCCACTCGAGGGCCCTGTCCGCTCCATCCCGGCACACCATCCGACCAACTCTCCAACTCCAGTCCATGCCAGTGTATCGAGGTCGATTCCGGCAGACGGTTATGGACCGTGACGTCGGTAGGCACCCCCCGCGTCAGGATCAACATGTCTCCGGGGACGCGCACCACGTTCGGAGTGGGTGGTTTCCCGTCGGGGGAGACGACAAAGCTCATCGCCCGTTTGGCTGCGCCGGGGGGTGCTCCCTCCTGGACATATACCGAGAGCTTGCGAGGGTTATTCCGCACAGGCGCCACATCCCCCGGTCGCGGGCGCACCGAAATCCCCATGACCAACCCGGCCATGTGTTCGCCGATGTCTCCCGACATCACGGCGTGGTTTCCTTCGGGTGGGTCGAGCTGCGCCTCGGGGATCACGTGGAAGGCGAGATGGCAGTGGAAGAGCCAATTCCCCACCTGTTCGGGCACCCAGGTGAGCGCCATCGTGTGTCGCCTGCGAAGGGTCTCCGTCACCACCATCCGGTGCTGGTCATCGGTGTAGAGAGAATCGAGGAGCCCGTTTCCCCGAGAGGAGATATCATAGAAGAACCCGTGGAGGTGCATCGGGTGGTTGCGCAGACTGGCGTTCAACACTCGCCACCGGACCGTGTCGCCGACCGTCGTTTCGATGCGCTCTGTGTAGGGCCATGACTTGCCGTTGATCGCTAGCGCGTTCCGCCCGCCGGTCGAGTCGATCGGGATCGACCAGATGTTCATCACGAAGATCCGATCGTCGGTCCGGCCCTCGGGGGGATCCACCACGAGGGCCCCGGCGAGTTGCTCGGTCTCCTGCCGGGCCAGGGTGGATCGCGCCCAGTACAGAAAGGTCCCCTCCGTATCGACTCGAAAGGTGACCTCCTGGGATGTACCGGGGCCGAGAACGACGCTGTCGCTTCCCTCGGCGGGCCGCGTCTGGAACCCCCAGAGCGTGATGGTCGAATCGGGGAGTGCATTACGGATAGTGGCCCGGATCTCTGTGCCGCGTGGAACCCGGATCAGCGGACCAGGGATCTGCGGTGCCTTACCCTCCTCAGCGAAAACCGGGATATCCGTAAAGGCGCCGCCAGAGTCTCCAGGATACCAGCGCGCACTCGTGACCGCGAGTCGGATCGTGAGTACCCCGTCCTCGAGCACTCCCGCTGCCTCACGGTTGTCGTTTGCCACCACGACGGGGAGTTCGTCGCGGGTCGTGGGGCCACCAACGAGCAGCACCGTCAAGAAGAGCAGGAGAAGGCGCACGAGCAGGCTCCTAGGGAGAGTAGGACAGGGAATTGGTTTGGAGTTCGCGCAATATGGCGTGAGGGTGGGCTCGCGTGCCAGTCACCGGCTGGCCCGCGCCGCGATGGCCGGATCGAGACCAACCGTTACGCCGTGCGTCGAGGAGACGTAGCGAATGGCGAGTAACGCACCATCGACAAACGATCCGTATTCTGTGCCCGTGTGGCGAATCGTCAGCAGCTCACCGGACTTGCTCAATGCGACTTCCTGGTCCGACAGTGTAGCGTGCAGGCGGAGAGAGTGGATGCGTACGCCTTCGACCACCGCTCCACGTGCGCCCGCAACGAGTTCTGCAGACTCTTCGATGGATGATCCCCCGGCGGCCGTTATTCGTGCCGCCGTTGCGATGGAGGTACCCGAAGGTGCATCGGGTTTATCGTGGTGGTGACGCTCGATGATTTCGATCCCAGTGAAGTGTGGGGCGGCCATTTCGGCGAACCGCATCATCAAGACCGCGCCGATGGAGAAGTTCGGGGCGATGAGACAGCCAGGTCCGTCGTTGCCCCAGAAGGAGCGCACCTCTTCCAACCGGGCCTCGGTGAACCCGGACGTGCCGACCACGACATGGAATCCCGCCGCCCGCCAAGCCCGCAGATTCTCCATCACCACGGTCGGCTCGGTCGCCTCGAAGACGACATCGCACTCGACGTCGTCGTGTCGTGTCGAGATGGGGATACCGCTGTGAGACTCACCCTCACGATTGGGGTTGAAGAGGCCGGAGAGTCCGAGGTCCTCGGCTGCAGTGACACCTGCGGCGACGGCACCGGCAAGCCGGCCGGGGATGCCTGAGATGGCGACACGGATCATGGGCTCAATTCCTCTCGTCGATCCGGACTTCGATGTGTCGCCATTTCCCCTGACGGAATCGCATGACGCTCAAGAGCGAGCGGGTTGCGTGTCCCAAGACGATTGCCAGCCAGACGTCCGCGGGTTGAAGGGTACGGATCGCCTGAATGATGGTCAGGAGCCCGATCGGGACGGCGAACTGTGAGATGAGGGAGATATAGAGAGGACTCTTCGTGTCACCGGTGCCCTGAAGCCCACCCGTGTACGTCAGCGCCACGGTGATGAAGAGTCCAGAGATGCTGAGGAATCCGAGGAGTTGGACTCCCAGTCCGAGCACGACGGGATTGTCCATCCCGAAGAGACCCAACAGGAATCGCGGGATGACGAGGAAGAGAAGTCCGACGAACGCCGCGATGCTCAGTCCGAATCGGGAGGCGACCTGAACTCCGCGTATCGCTCTTTCCGGATGACCGGCGCCCAGATTCTGGCCTGCGACCGCGGCGGTGGCCCCCATGAGGCCCACCGAGGTCCAGGTCACGAGCGAGAAGAGTTCGGTATAGCCGACGGCGTACGCGGCCTGTGCCTCGGCGCTGGCCTGCAATGACCCAATGAACCGGAGCAACACGACACCGGCCACGTTCATCGCCACCCCCTGGATTCCGGTTGGGAGCCCAAACCGGAAGAGGGCTTTGATGATTCCCCAGTCCGGCGTCCACTTCACCCCCCGGAAGTCGATCACCCACTTGCCGGAGAAGAGCCGGGAGACGGCGTAGAGACTCACCAGCCCACCGGCGAGCACGGTCCCCATGGCGGCGCCGGTGGTGCCGAAGGCGGGGATCGGGCCCAGACCGCGAATGAGGACCACGTTGAACGTGACGTTCATGATCGTGAGGGCGATTCCCAACTTGAGCGGCGTGCGGGCATCTCCGGCCGAGCGGAGTGCGCCTCCCAGCATGAAGAACAGCATCATCCCTACACTGAAGACGAACATGATCCGGAGGTAGGGCAGGGCTTCCGCCTGAACCTCGGGGGCGGCGTTCACCAGGCCAAGCAGGTGTGGGGCCAGGAAGTAGCCGACCGGGGCCATGACACCGACCGACATGGCGACCGCGGTGAGGAAGGCTTGGGAGGCGGTGCGGTTGACCTTTTCCTCGTCACCCTGACCGGTAAAGCGGGCCACGAGCACGCCCATACCGGTGAAGAGCGAGGTGATGAAGACGACGACGACGAGGAAGATCTGGAAGGCGACGCCGATGGCGGCGTTGCCGACGAACCCGACGTAGTTCCCGACCATGACGTGGTCGACGATCCCCTGGAGCCCGCCGATCACGTTCTGGAGCACCGTGGGCCACGCGAGTTTCCAGACCGCCTTGGCGATCGGGCCTTCGACGATGGAACGGTCGAAGCGGCTTGCGGATGAAGCTGGTGCGGTCGTCAGCGCGGGCGCTCTGCCGTGAGGCGGGTCGGGCTGGTCCAGGCTTTGCTCACGCTCGCCCTCGGTGATCCCCACGCACCTCTGGACATGATCATGAGAAGAGCCGTCTGTTGTGTGATGGAACGCTTCATGACGCTTTGGTCGTTTTCTCTTTTCGATCACGGGTGACCAGGACGTATACGGGTACCCCAGCCATCAGGAGCAGGAACCCCCAGTAGACCGTCTCCGTCCCCGAACTGGCGATGACCCACATGCAGACCAGGAATGAAAGTACGGCGACGACGCCTTCTCGCAGCCTTCGGGTCCTTCCAGCCGCCCGGTCTGACAGCTCGAGCACCAGCGCCGCCATCGCGGCAAAGGCATAGGGCACCACGATGGTGACCGTGGCGATGAGGAGCACGAACCTGTAAGCGCCGACCATCCCCTTGGTGTAGTTCATGATGAGGAGGGCGCTGGTCAAAACCCCCGCCGCGATGAACGAGAAGCCGGGAGTGTGGTACCGTGTCATGCGCTGGAAGCGATCCGGGAAGACCCCATCCCGCGCCGCCGCCATCGCGGTCTGTCCGGCAACGAGCATAGCATAATTGAGCGCGCCGAGTGTGGAAATCAGTGCCCCCACCGAGACGAAGACTCCAGCCCATGATCCCGCGATCCTTAGGCCTGCGTCCGTGAGCGGAGACGGGGAGGCCGCGAGTTGCGACGCGGGGACGAGGCCCATCACGGCAAAGGTAACGAGCAGGTAGATCACTCCAACCGTGAGCGTTCCGAGAATGAGGGCGCGCGGGATGGTCCTCTGAGGGTTGATCACGTCCTCGGTGGGTACGGTGACTCCCTCCATGCCGGTAAACGTCCAGAAGGTCAGCGCAAAGGTTGACGCAAAAACGAACAGCGAGCCATCGGACGTCGGGTTCAACGGCGGGAGGTTTGCCGAGTCGACGAAGAACAACCCCACCGTACCGATGAATACCAGGGGAAGGAGTTTCATCACAGTGGTCGTCAAACCGACGATGGCCACCTCTCTCACTCCGCGAATGTTGATCGCCACGAGGCCCCAGACTAGAAGAAGGCCTGCCCCGGCCGAGAGAGTCGGACTCGCCCCGATCCGCGGGATCAAGGCACCGAGGTAGGCGGTGAACGCGATCGTGATGGCGGCACACGCGGTCCAGAGGGCGATCCAATAGCCCCAGGCCATCAGGAAACCCGCGAAATCCCCGAACCCGGCCCGTGCGTATGCATAAGGACCACCAACGTGGGTGACCCGTCGCGCGAGATCGGCGAAGGTCATGGCGACCAGCATGGCACCGATCGCCGCCGCTCCCAGGCTGACCAGTCCGAGACCACCGTAGGGGGCCACAATCGCCGGAAGCATGAAAATGGCCGAGCCGATGACGCTGCCGACCACCATGGCCCAGCTCCGCCACGTCCCGAGGGAGCGGGCTCCCGCATCAGCTGCTGTCAGGGTGATGTGCCCGCCCCAAGCCCCATGGCGCTGAGGACCAGGCGATCGAGTTCCCGTCTGAGGTCATCCCGCACGCCGGCGAATTGCGGGTCGTGGACCCGGTTCCGGAGTTCGAGGGGATCCGCCTGGAGATCGTACAGTTCGTCCATATCCGGGAACCGCATCCAGTGGACGTACTTGTAGCGATCGGTGCGGACTGCTCGGTAGTCCATGTCGACGAGGTGGGGAAAGGGGTTTTCGTAAGTATAGAACTCGACCAGCATCGACTCGCGCCAATCGGCTGGATGACCATTGAGCAGTGGAACGAGCGAGCGACCTTGGATATGCGGCCCGACCGGGGCACCGGTCAATTCGAGAATGGTCGGTGCAAGGTCCACGGTCAGCGCCAGCCCGTCTGGGCGTGACCCGGGAGTCACCCTGGGTGGATACCGGATGAGGAGCGGGTTCCGAATCGACTCCTCGTAGGGAAGGCGACGCTCCGACGTGAGACCGTGTTCGCCGTAGAAGAACCCGTTGTCACTGGTCAACACGATGACCGTCTGGTCGAGGACCCCCTTGGCGTCCAGCGCTGCGATGATGCGGCCGAGTCCCTCGTCCACGGCGAGGAGCATTTCGGAGCGTCGGCGGATGGTGACTTCTTCGGTGCGGGGCGATGGAATTTCGGCGAAATTGGCCTCGGCGGCGCCCGTGGTGAGAAAGGCCAAGGCACGCCTGATGGCAGGCTTCCCGTCCAGCGCCCCCAGGTCCTTCACGAGGTTGGCCCGCCGGGTGAACACCTTGTCGTCGTACCGGCCGAGGTGCCGTGGGGCCGGGATGTATCCGAGGTCGCTGTTCGGGTCTGTGGATCCGTCGTCGAGCTGTTTGATGTCGGGGTGGACCGCCTTGTGCGCGAGGTAGACCAGAAACGGTGCATCGCGCTCCCGTTCGATGAAGGCCACGGCACGGTCGGTCAGCAGATCCGTGGTATACCCCTCGACTTCATGGAGCCGCCCGTCTTCAAAGAACTCGGGGTTCACCGAGCGACCCTGACCCGGCAGCGCCACCCAGTAGTCGAAGCCAGGCCTTGGGGTAGGGTCGTTTCCCATGTGCCATTTACCGAGAAAGGCGGTTTCGTAACCGACTTCTTGGAGTGCTTGGGGGAAGGTATTGAGCCTGTGGCTGGCCAGGTTCCGCGCGACGTTGTCGACGATTCCGTGCAGTGATGGATACTGGCCTGTGAGCAGGCTCGCCCGGTTTGGTGAACAGAGCGGCACCGCATGGAAGGAACTGGTGAAGAGCGCTCCCTCGCTGGCCAGACGGTCGATGTTCGGGGTTTCCAAATACGGATGTCCGGCGGCACCGAATTCGTCCCAACGCAGGTCGTCGACCACGATCACGACGACATTGGGTCTGGTGCCTTCTGTGATCGGGCCAGACGCAATGTTGGTGGCATCTGGAGTCACATCAGCGGTGCACGCCATCGCGAGAAGCAGCAGCGGGAGGGCTCTCATTCGGCCAATAGTGCGCCCGACTCGGCCACCGAGCAAGCGGTGTCTCTTTCGAGGCATCGTTCGCGGGCGTACCTTATCGCGGTAGGCTCCTCAGGATTCTCTTCACAGGCCTTGATCCATGAACCCCTGTTTGTCGCGATCTTCTGCCATGTTCGGACTGTTCATTCTGGCCCTCACCGGCTCGGCCCGATCGCAGGCCATTCCGACACCGGAATCGGTCTTGGGGTTCCGGGTAGGTGATGATTTCAAGCTCGCGTCCTACGACGAGTCGATCCGGTACTTCAAGGCTCTCGATGCGGCGACCGATAGACTCCAACTGGTGGAAGTGGGGCGCACCTCCGAGGGCATGCCGATGTATGTCGCTCTGATCTCGAGCCCGGAGAATCTCCGCAACGTCGAACAACACCGTGCCCTTGCGCAGCGCCTGGCGCATCCCGAAGGGCTGACCGACGACGAAGCACGCGCGTTGGCACGAGATGGCAAGGCCATCGTCGCCATCGATGGCGGCCTGCATGCCAGCGAGACCGCCCATGCCCAGCACACCATTCAGTTAGCCTACGACCTCGTCACCGAGAAGGACGGTGACGCCGCCCGCATGATCCTGGACAACCTCGTGCTCGTGCTCTGGCCTTCCATCAACCCCGATGGCCAGAACATGATCGTCGATTGGTACCGCGCCAATCTCGGCACACCGTATGAGACATCGCGGTTACCCCGGCTCTACCAGAAATACATCGGCCATGACAACAACCGCGACGGATATGGCCTCAACATGGTCGAATCGCGGGTCGCCGTGCGGACGATGCGCCACTGGGAACCGCAAGTCATCTACAGCCATCACATGACCGGACCCTTCCCGGCCACCATCTGGTTACCCCCGTACGCCGATCCGATATCTCCCTACGTCCATCCCCTCATGAATCGGATGATGAGCATGATGGGCATGGCGGCTGCCGAAGCCCTCGAGCAAAAGGGGCAGGTCGGGGCGACCCACATGGGGACGGGATACGATGCCTGGTATCCTGGCTATATCGACTACATGAACGCGTTCCACAATGTGGTCATCATGTTCAGCGAGACCGGTCTCCATGGCTCGGCGACCCCCCAGTTCTACACGGTGAATGACTTTCCCCAACGAAATCGGGATCTCCGCCCGGGGACCCTGCACTCCAGTCTGTGGAAGGGTGGGTGGTGGCGGCTTCGCAACTCGGTGGACTACATGCTCACGTCCTCCACAGCGGTCCTTGAACTCGCGGCGAAGTATCGGGAGGACATTCTCTACAATCGGTATCAAGCGGGTCGAGATGCGATCGCCACTTACGGGGATGGACCACCGTATGCCTACTTCATCCCCCAGCAACAGCGCGACCCGGTGGCAGCGGTGGAGTTACTCCGGCGGCTGGCCTTCCAGAACATCGAGGTACAGCAACTCTCGAGTGCCGCGACCTTCGAGGGACAGAGCTATCCGGCGGGTACCTGGGTCGTTCCCATGGATCGGGCCAACGCCAATCTCACCCACCAACTCCTCGGCGTGCAGGATTATCCCGATATCAGGCAGTATCCCGAGGGTCCCCCCGATCAGCCGTACGACATTGCGGGTTGGACGTTGCCGTATCAGATGGATGTGCATGTCGTTGCTGCCGGTTCTCCGTTGAGCGCAGACGTCACGCGGGCGATGCGTCCGGTCGTCGGGGAGGCCGTATCCTGGAACACGGAAGCCGACGCTGCGCCGTTCGACATGCTGCCTGGACCGGGCTTCAACACCAATGCGATCGCTGCGGGGATCGTCCCACTTCCGGGAAGGGCCACGGGGAGCGGGTCCGGGCTCTATGTCGACATGGCGCAGAACAACGGATTCAAGGCGATCAACCGCGCCTGGAGAGAAGGCGGACGGGTCGGCTTCGTGGCAGGGCGACCGGGCTCGGACGGCAATGCGGGGAGTGCTGGCGGCTATGTGATCAGCGGTCTTTCCGCAGCAAGCGTGAATGCGCTCGTGGCCGACCTGGCGCTCCAGGCCGAACGCACCAATGCAACCGGGGTGCCTCTCCCCAGGCCGCGCATCGGGCTCTACCGCCCTTGGGCCGCGAGTATGGACGAGGGTTGGACCCGGTTCCTGCTCGAGAACTTCGGTTTCGAGTTCCGGAATCTCTACAACGCCGACATCAGGGCAGGGGACCTCCGTACGGGACTCGACGTGCTTGTTCTCCCCGACATGTCACCCCGTCAGATCCTCAATGGATCCGCGCCTGGGACGGTCCCACCTCGGTATGCAGGCGGGCTCGGACGCGAAGGGTCGCGAGCCCTGGAAGAATTCGTGCGACGCGGGGGCACCCTGGTCACCCTCAACAGCAGTAGCCTCTTCGCGATCGAGGCGTTGCACTTGCCGGTAAAGGATGTGGTCGGGGACCTTGACCGCTCTGAGTTTTTCCTCAGTGGCTCGATCGTCGAAATGACCGCCGATCCTTCGCATCCGGTGATGACGGGAATGTCCGAACGTGCTAAAGTGATGTCCGCCGGCAGCCCGGTCTTTACGGTCACCGACGACTTCAAAGGATCCGTGCTCGCCAAGTACCAACCGGCGGGGTCACCCCTGCTTTCGGGCTACCTGATCGGCGAGCAGTATCTCAACGGTTTTGCCACGGCGCTCGACGTCCACTACGGAGACGGTCACGTCATTTTGCTCGGGATGCGACCGCAGTGGCGCGGACAGCCCTACGGGACCTTCAAGATTCTCTTCAACGCCGCATTGTACTCGCGTCAGATGGCCGCGACGGTGTCGGTCAACGAAGGGTTCTGGGAAGCGCCTCCCGCCAAGTCCGAGGTGAAGAAGGACAACCCCGGTTGAGGAGCGGGCACCGGCGAGGGGTGACTAGTTCGGTTCCAGACGCAGGATCCGTCCGTTCGATTCGTCGGTGAGGATGTAGAGGTACCCATCCGGGCCCTGGCGCACGTCACGCACTCTCGCGCCGAGATCGCTGAGTAGCCGCTCCTCCGAGACGACACGGTTGCCTTGGATGGTGAGCCGACTGAGTAGTCCGAACTTGAGCGACCCGACGAAGAGACTCCCTTTCCAACCGGGATATCGATCACCGGTATAGAAAGTCATCCCGCTCGGTGCGATCGACGGATCCCAGTAATGGACGGGTTGCTCCATGCCGTCTTTCGCCGTGCCCTCACCGATTTTCCGTCCGTCGTAATTCACACCGTAGGTAATCACCGGCCAGCCGTAGTTGCGTCCCGGCTTCGGGGTGTTCACCTCGTCCCCTCCCATCGCGCCGTGTTCGACGGTCCAGAGTTCACCGGTGTCGGGATGAAGCGTGGCTCCCTGCGGGTTACGATGACCGTACGACCAGGTCTCGGGTCTGGCGTTGGCCCTCCCGACAAAGGGGTTGTCCTCTGGGATCGAGCCGTCTGGTCGGATCCGGACCACGCGGCCCATGAGACGTGAGAGGTCCTGGGCGTCCTCGCTTCGGCCCCGTTCCCCCATGGTGATGAAGAGGTACTGACCGTCGTAACTGAAGACCAAACGTGAGCCAAAGTGGTTTCCCCCGCCGACCTTCGGCAGTTGCCGGAAGATGACTCGCACATTGTCGAGCCCCCGCTCGCCCAGTCGGGCCCGTAGCACTGCGGTGCCAGCGTCCCTCCCGTCCGGCTCGGAATAGGACAGGTAGATGAGTCGATTCGTCGCGAAGGACGGATCGAGCCGGACGTCGAGCAGCCCACCTTGGCCCCGGGCTGCCACGGCGGGTAGCCCCGCCAGTGGCTCCGACAGTTGACCTGAAGGACTCACATACCGGAGCCGGCCCGGACGTTCGGTGACCAGCATTCTTCCGTCCGGAAGGAACTGAAGCCCCCACGGGTGCTCGAGGCCAGAGGCAACCGTGACGACCTTGAGGGTCGCCGGCGACTGCCCGTGGATCGTGGTCCACGCGAACGCGACCAGACCGCCAAGGAGGACGGCGGGAGTAAGCCTCAGGAGTGCGCGCATTGTCATTCCTTCCCGGAGTAGGCCCGGTAAACTCCCCGCACGTTCATCGCGGACCATGCTTCGTACTGCCCCCAGGATGAGTAGGCAGCGAGTCGAATCTGTTCGGCGGCTTGATCTTCGGTGAGCCCATCGCGGATCGCGGCCAGCACGGCAGCGCGAAGATCATCATAGTAGGTCAACTGCCTCTGGATCGCTCCCCGATCACCGGGCGGGCCATGGCCAAACACCACGGTCTGAAAGGGAAGATCGAGCAGGCGATGAATCGCGTTGAGTTGATCCGGAAAGTAGAAACTCGCGAGATCTCGGTATCCCATCCGGTCCTTCGCCACGAAATCGACGGCAAAGGCAACGCCCGCATCCGGCACGAAGCCGACGAGCATGTTGTCAGTGTGACTCCGGCCCAGGTAGTGGAGTTCGATGCGGCGACCGCCCGGGGCAAATGCCATGCGTCGGGCAAAGGTGACGGTGGGTGCAGGTTGTTCGGGGTTTCCTCGCGCGCGGATGGGCTCGACCGCGAGTTCATGGGCAAGGATTGGGACATTCTCCTGTCCCATGGCTGAGATCAGCGCCAGCGCACCGGTCGCGTGATCGGCATCACTGTGGCTGTACACCACCGCGACAAGGGGTTGTCCAGGAGCGATTCGTTTGATCTCCGACGCGAAGACAGT
>QKDC01000169.1 GCA_003246755.1 Gemmatimonadota bacterium
CCCCACCAGACCCGCACCCAGACCGACCATCACGGGGGTCGTCGTGCCCTTGACCACACTCATCATGATCTGTTTCTCATCCGCCCCCATGGCCACGCGAATTCCAATTTCCCGAGCCTGGCGCGTCACGGTGTAGGACACCACACCGTAGATGCCCACGGCGGCGAGGATCAGGGCCAGTCCGCTGAAGAGGGAGAGCAGGAGACTTCCCACGCGTTGTGGCATGAGGGCCGCCCCAACCATGTTGTCGAGCGGCTCCAGCAACGCAAGCGAGAGCCCCGGCTCGACCTCCTGCACCGTTTGACGCACGGCCGGTAGCAATGGGGTAACCGCACCGTCCGCGCGTACCACGAGGGTGAGGAATCCACTTACCGCGGCGCTGGGGTACTGGGACATGGAGATGAAGACGAACGGCGTGTGATCTTCGCCAACTGCGCTCCAGGTGGGGTCCTCCACCACGCCAACTACGGTCACCGCCGTGGTATCGAAGAAGCGGAGCGTGCGGCCGATCGGACTTGCACCGGGCCAATACCGCTCCGCGGCGTACCGGTTGACCACCGCCACCGGCCGTGTGCCGACCTGGTCTCCCGGACCGAAGACTCGCCCGCCCAGGACCGGTATGCCGAGTGCCTCGAAGTATCCCGGCGTCACCACGACCCAATCGAAGCGGATTTCCTCGTCCGGTGCCGGCTCGTAGTCCGGAATCTCCGCAAAAATCCCTCGAAACCCGCCGCGCTGGAACGGTATCAGGGTTCCGACACCGGCAGACTTCACGCCGGGGAGCGCGCGCACCCGCCGCGTCAGCTCATTGGTGAATCCCTCGGTTTCACCCAGGTCATATCGGAGAAGCGTGAGGTTGAATCGCGCGGCGACGGCCCCCGATGGTTCGAAGCCAAGCGGTTCACTCAGACTGTTCCGCAGCGTGCGGAGGAAGAGTCCGCTGCCGACCAGCAGGACCACACAGAGTGCTACCTGGACCGCGATCAGACCACGGCGGACGCGCTGGCTGTCGCTTCCTTGGGCGGCGTGACCTTTGATGAAGGCGGCCAAATCCTTCCGAGTGGCACCGAGTGCGGGGCCGAGCCCGAAGCCGATGGCCGAGAGCAAGGACGTGACGAGGGCGAACAGGAGCACCCGCGTATCGAGTTCCGCGCCGAGGCTGCCGATCGAGATACCACCGGGTAGCTCGTAGGCCTCGAGTGCGCGCAGGACCAGGAGTGCCACGGCCAGTCCTGCCGTCCCACCCAGGACCCCCAGCAGCACACTCTCGGTCAGGAGTTGACGCACCACACGACCCCGGCCGGCACCGATCGCGAGCTGGACGCCAAGTTCCCTTCGCCGAGCGGATGCGCGTGTCATGACCAGGTTGGCCACGTTCACGGCCGCGAGCAGAAGGGTGACCCCGACCACGGCGAGCAAAAGGGTGAGGAACCGTTTGAGGTCTGCCTCGCTCCCGGGTGGGAGGATATAGCCCTCGGCGGGATCCACGGTGATGCTGCGGATGCCTCCGACCGCCGCACGTTCCACGGGATAGGTCTCACCGAGAGCCAGAGCGAGGGCGTCCATCTCCTGGCGCACCTGACCCACCGTCGCCCCGGGATTCCTTCTCCCGATGATGGTCCCGAGCCAGCGGACACCCCGCTGGTCGAAGATCTGATCACCCCCGCCGACCGCCCCGACCGATTCTCCCAGCAGATGCCCACTGAAGATCGGGATCCAGGCATCGGCAGGATTGGCGAGACTGAGGCCCTGGAACCTCGGCGCGGCGACCCCGATCAGCGTGAAGGGGACATCGTTGAGCCGAACCGTCCTTCCGATAACGGTGGAGTCGGACCCGAGAAGTGTTCGCCAGAGTTCGTGACTGACGACCACGACCGCCGCAGCGCCGCCGCGACGATCGTCGGCGTTGCTGATCAGCCGTCCCAAGTGCGGGCGTAGGCCCAGCACGGCGAACAGGTTCCCCGTGACGACCTGCCCGGTGGTGAGGCGTGCCCCTTCAGCCGCACCGAAATTGAGCGGGATCGGTGAGAAGGCGGCAACGGCGGAGAGCGTTCGGGTGCGCTCCCGATAGTCGAGGTAGTCGGGCCACGAGGAGGAACATTGGGGCTGGCCCCGCCTGCAACTGGTATAAATCGCGACCAGGTTACCCGGTTCCTCGACGGGGGGTGCGTCGCCGAGGACGTGCCAGGCCAGGCTGAAGATGGCGGTCGTCGCACCGATTCCGAGGGCGAGGGTGAGGATCGCGGCGAGGGCGAAGCCTGGAGAGCGTCGCAGTTGTCTGGCGCCCCGCCTGAGATCGGTGGTGAAGTCGCTGAGCATTGAGATGCCCCAGGCCTCCCGTGCCACCTCCTTCTGCCGTCCCACGCCCCCGAACGTTCGTTCCGCCCCTCGGCGGGCCTCTGTTTCACTCAATCCCTGACGGCGGAGTTTTTCGGTCTCCATCTCCAGATGGAAGGCGACCTCCTCGTCCAACTCGCGTTCCATCCTGCCGGGGAAGAGCAGCGCCCGGATTCGATACAGCAGGTCGCTCAAGGGCATGCCGTCTACCTAGCCGGTGGCAAGGATCGTCTCGACGGCCGTCGAGAGTCGGCGCCAATGTGCGGTCTCGACACCCAGCTGTTTCCTTCCCGGACGGGTGAGTTCGTAATAGCGCGCCCGCCGGTGGTTTTCGGTGGTGCGCCAGCTGGAGCGGATCCACCCCTTCCGGGTCAGTCGGTAGAGCGCAGCATAGAGGGAGCCTTGATTGACCGAGAGCGTCTCTGCGGACAGGGCCTGAATTCTCTCACTGATGCCCCAGCCGTGCATCGGTTCCCAGCTGAGCACCTTGAGGATGAGCATGTCCAGGGTGCCCTTGATCATGTCCGCCTTGTCGCGTTCCGTCATTCGCCTTCCTCCTGGTAATCAAGAGATAGCAGGCTTTCTCCTGGTAATCAAGAGGAGGGGATGAACCCAATCGGGAAGCGGTCAGCCTGCGAGAATCGGAATTCCCTGACCGAAGGAAACACCGTCCGACCAGACGAACTCCTCCGAGGTATGCTCGGCGACGACCTCGCCCGCGCACTCGAGGGTACCCGTCACCCGAGCGCACCCGGCCTCCAATCGTCTGATTTTGCCACCCTCGACGACGAGATTGCCGCTCTTTACGGTAATGTCCAGCGTCGCCTTGAATGGAATCTTTCCACGCGGTGTTCCGCCCACGACGACCTCAATGTACGGCTCGTGGGTTGACGTAATGTGATGCTCGGCCAGCGGCACCACACTGACGTATCCTGGAGGGTAGCGGTCGAGGTCCGCATACTCGCGGAACCGCTGATGTTGTTTCCAGGCGGCGACCAAGATGTCGGTCAGCGGAACATCGAGCAGACTTCCAACTAAGCCTGCCACACTCTTCGAGGCTGAGAGCCAGAAGGCGGGTGACGTGCTCACCTCTGCGGCCACTTCGACCGGGATCTCTCGGATGGCCCGACCAGCGGCCTCGACAAGCGAGGGGACCTCGATCGTCCCCGCCGGAAAGACCGCCTGCAAGGTGATGGTGGGGTCAGTCACGATACCTCCTCTTGGGTGACGCGTTGGTTCGCATCGATGGTGTGCACACCCGGGTCCACCACTACCCTGAGTTGTGCGCCCCCACTCGAGGCTGGTTCGTTGCTACTCACTTCGGAGTGGCCGGGATCTCGGTGGGGTTGAAGTGTGACAGTAGGGACTGTGGGCGGAGGAGCCTGCGGTGGCTTCGATGGACGACGTGGTGGTGATCCCGTAAACCATCCGAGGCTGGCGAGAACCGCGAGCACAGCCGTCGCACCACCGACCACTAGCAGGATCGGCCAAGAGCGCCAGACAGCTTTCGACTCCGGCTCCGGGTCCGTCGTGTCGCCGGTGTCTGCGGGAACCGTGACCGCCGTGTCCTCCGGTTGCGCGGGGATCACGTCGGTGGCTGGACTCTCGTTCCCCTCGGCCGGTCGCCTCCGCGCAACCCAAAGGGCCACTGCGAAGCCTGGAGGGGCAGAGTCTCCGGCCGCTGGGAGCTGTCTGACGACGGTCCCGGGGGGCCGAGCGTCGTCGCTCGCCACGATCCTACCGACTTCCAACCCAGCGTCTCTCAAGATCACCCGTGCCCGGACCACGGAACTGTCGACGACCGGCGGGATTCTGAGGAACCGTATCCTGGTCGAGAGGGTAATGGAGACACGTGTTCCCTGGGGAACGAGGGTCCCGGGAGAAGGGCTCTGAAACACCACCACCCCTGTGTTCCCGGCTCGCTCGACGTAACCGATTTCACCGGACAGGAGCCTGAGGCGACCGAGCGTCATCACTGCGGCCACGAGTGTGCTGTCGACGAGATCCGGGACGCGCACCGAGTCGATGACGACGACTGGTGGTGCGGGTGTTTCCACATCGTCAGGCTGCCGTTCGCGGAAGGAGATCAGGAGATTGATTCTCGTTCGAATTCCCACCGCCAAGCCCGGTGGGACAGATTGGCGGAGCACGGTGTGGGGGGGATCGATGGTCGCCACACTGTCCACCTGACCCAGAAGGAGCTGATTCCGTTCCAGGAGCTGTCTCGCCACGTCGAGGGAGTTGCCGACGAGAGGAGGCATCCGCACGGTCCCTACGGTCTGCGGATCTTGGGTTAGCAAGGCAGCGGAAAACAGCAGGATTTGTAGCATTCGGATGCTAGGGCAAGTCGTCCACGTCGACCCAGCCATCGTTCTGCCACACCTCGATCTTCGTAATGGGATGGATCTCCCAGAGTGTCTTCCGGTAGCGACCGAGATGGTTCCGATGCGATGGATCGAATAGCAGCCAACCCGAAATTCTGACCGGATTCCCTGCATCCAGCCAGGGCCTGAGCCGAGCGACGGTCCATCTCGGGTGACGGATTCTGATCCGCGGGGTGGGTTCGATTACGATCGATTCCGCCTCGCCTTCTCCAGGTGTGGCCACCACCGCCATGTGCCAGTCCACTTCGGATGATCGGGTCATGTGACAGTTCGTTGACTCGCCGCTGCCACCGGTCTGTGGTTTGATCGCCACGAGGTAGCCCGCCACACGAACAGGGACTCCCTCGTATCGCAAGACCACCGCGAGGGACTCGGCGGGCCATGCAAGTCGGCTGGTGGACAGGGTGGCGGGGTACGGGAGGTCCGCGATGGCATTGAAACTGACGTCCCGATGGCTGGAGGAGATGTCGGTTCGGTTCTTGAGTCGGTTGGTTGCCGTATCACCACCGTCCCCGACTGGACCGCACGTCAGGTTGCGGACCGGACTTTCGAAGGTCCCTGCGACGGGTGGCGGCTTGATCCACATCGAGTCGATGGTCTCAAACACAGCGGTACCGACGGTGGCCAAGAGGTCTCCGACTTGAAGTACCTGGACATTGTTGGCCCATACCCACCCGTCTTCATCCGATTCAGCCCGGTACACGTGGTAATAGTTGTTGGTCTTGACGGTGTCGCGGAGTGTGAGTTCTTCGGGAGGGAGCAGGAGACGGTACGGTGTCTGATTGGTGGAGGGGTCGCGCCGCAAGTTCACGTTGCGTTTTACGACAACCGTCTGTGCGGACAAGGTGCCGGACGACCCCAGGACAAGGCCGAGAGCGAGAACGCCTGTCAACGAGCGTGCGACGCGAACCAGCTTCGGGTGCATGATCGCCTCACGGTGCGGGGCCCAACAACGACGATAACCCATCTCGTGGGGGATGCCAGCTATCAAGCTTGATTGGGAACGCCCTCCTAGCGCTTCGTCGGGAGGCCCAACTCCAGGCAGAGGTTGCGATTGGCGCGGTGACTCATGGGAAGCGCGTCGCTCAGATCGGAATCGTGCCAGTACTGCGCCTCTGTGTGGGGACCAATCAAGACATAGAACGTCTCACCACCAATGAGTGTGACTGCGTCGCTGCAGTACTCGTCTCGATGCGCGCTCACTCCCTGGGCTGTACGCATCACGTTCTCTGCA
>QKDC01000178.1 GCA_003246755.1 Gemmatimonadota bacterium
GCCTCTCTCCGCGAAACCGAAGCGTGAGTGCGCGAGCGGTGACGCGACTCCGTGCGCTGACCGAAGAGTACCGGGTGCTCGCCGCCCGGCTGCGCGAAGGAGGTGGACCGGAACGCATCGCCCGGATGCACGCCAAAGGGCAACTCAGTCCGCGCGAGCGTGTCGAACGTTTGTGCGATCCCGACTCCATCTGGTACGAGATCGGACTCCTTGTGGCGTACGACCGATATGATGGTCAAGCGCCCGGTGCAGGGGTCATCACCGGCGTAGGAATCGTCGAAGGGCGCGAGGTCGTCATCGTCGCGAACGATGCCACCGTCAAGGCAGGATCCTGGTGGCCGGAGACCATCACCAAGATCCTGCGCGCCCAAGAGGTCGCGATGCGACAACGCATCCCGATCATCTACCTGGTGGACAGTGGCGGAGTGAATCTCCCCTATCAGAGCGGGGTCTTTCCCGGTCAGTACGGGGCTGCCAGGATCTTCTATTACAACTCCATCATGCGGCGATACCTGCACGTCCCACAGATTGCGGCCGTCATGGGAAGCTGTGTGGCTGGTGGGGCATATCTGCCGGCACTCTCCGACGTGATCTTCATGGTGGAAGGAACGAGTTTCATGGGGCTCGGTGGCCCGAACCTCGTCAAGGGTGCCACCGGCCAAACGGTCGATGCCGAGACACTCGGCGGGGCCCACACCCACACGACCAAGAGCGCGGTCGCCCACTATCGCGTGCCGACGGACGCAGAGTGCTTGATACGCCTGCGCGAGTATCTCTCCCGACTGCCGGAACCGCAGCGCGTCCGGCATAGTGTGACACCCGCCAGTCCGCCGGCGAGGGATCCAGAGGAGCTCTATGAGCTCCTGCCCGACGACCACCGGATGTCCTACGACGTCCCGGCGGTACTCGAATGCATTCTCGACGAGGGCCGCCTCGATGAGTTCCAGCCGGAACACGCGGCTGAAATGATCTGTGGCCATGCCCGCATCGAAGGATGGCCCGTTGCGGTCATCGCGAATCGGCGCGGACTGGTGAAAACGAAAGACCGGAGGCCGCGTTTCGGCGGAATCATCTATACCGAGAGCGCCCGGAAGGTGGCCTACTTCATCGAGACGGCGAACCGTGAACGATTGCCGATCCTCTTCATCCAGGACGTGAGCGGATTCATGGTCGGGCCGGAGGCGGAGGAGTCGGGGATCATCCGGGCTGGGGCAGAGTGGGTCGAAGCCATGGCGACTGCTCGGGTGCCCAAGCTGGTCCTCACCGTCAATCACGCCTCTGGAGCCGGGTACTACGCGATGGCAGGGCAGGGTTTCGACCCTGATTTCATCATGTCCTGGCCCACGGGAAGGATGGGGGTGATGGAGGGAGAGTCGGCGGTGGCGGCGGTCTTCGGCACCGAGATCAACCGTCGGATCGAGGCCAAGGAGACGGTGTCTGCAGAAACCGCCGCAGAGATGGATGCGATGCGGGAGAACTATGAAGAGCAACTCGACGCGAGACATGCCGCGGCGAGAGGTCAGGTCGATACCATCGTCACCCCAGAGGAAACCCGCGATGTGCTCGCCCACCTGCTCAAGGTGAGTGCCAACTTCGGCGGCCCCCATCTCGGATCATTCATCCTCCCGTCGTTCGAGAGTACCACATGACCGTGGCCGCGCGGTTGGCAGCGACGGTGATGATCTCCGCCGCGTGTGCGGGACAGACGCCAGTCGGTGCTCCGGTACCGACGCAGGCCCCCCCACCCATCGTCGTGGAACCAGAGCCACGGCCTCCAGTCTCGATTCCAGTTCCACCGCCCCCGGGCCCGGAGCCCCTCGCGCCACCCGGCCTTGCCGCCGCGAACGGATGGATGCCCGTCCACAGCGCGCGGGTGCCGGAGTTCCTGGAAACGCACCCTTCGTTCGATGGGCGAGGAGTGCTCATCGCCATCCTGGACAGTGGAATCGATCCCAGCGTTCCGGGGCTGCGGCGCACATCCACCAACACGGTAAAGGTCATTGACCTGCGTGACATGTCCGGCGAAGGCCGGGTGGCGCTCGAGGAAGTCGCTATTCGCGGGGACAGCATCGTCACGCTCGACAAGCGTGTCATTCTCGGTGCCGGTCGGGTCCGCGCCCTGAGTGTGGAAGGACCGACCTACGCCGGGACCCTCCGCGAGACCCCGCTGGGTTCAGCACCCGCCGCCGACCTCAATGGGAACCTTCTCGTTGGCGATACCCTCGTCGTGGTGGTTACCAAAGCGAGCGATGGGTGGATCCTTCTTGCCGATACGGATGGAGACGGAACACTGATCGATGAAGTTCCGGTCAGGGACTACGGGCGCGCCCAGGAGGTCTTCGGGTGGAGCACCGCGGGCCGACCCTACCCGGTCGGCATCGCCGTCAACTTCAGTGATGAGGACGGGGAAGCCGGTCCTCCGAGGCTCGACTTGGTGTTCGACACGAGCGGACACGGAACCCATGTGGCAGGCATCGCCGCCGGTCGCGACATGTACGGGATCTCCGGGTTCGATGGCGTGGCCCCGGGGGCCGAACTGCTCGGTATCAAGATCTCCAACGATGCCAGAGGCGGCATCACGGTCACGGGGAGCATCCTGGACGCCACCGATTACGCCATTCGGAGTGCACGTGCCCGCCAACAGCCTCTCGTCATCAATCTGAGCTTCGGTGTGGGCAACGAAATCGAAGGGACCGCACGAATCGATGTCCTCCTCGACAGCGTTCTCGCCGCCAATCCCGACGTGGTGATGACAGTGAGCGCTGGGAATGACGGCCCGGGACTCTCCACCATCGGCTTCCCCGGCTCGGCGCGACGAGTCGTGTCCGTCGGTGGGAGTTACCCTGGTGTCTTTCTGCCTCCAACCGCGCAGGGCACGCTCCGACCAGATCTCATCGCCTTCTTCAGTTCCCGTGGTGGAGAACTCTCGCGCCCCGACCTCGTGGCGCCGGGACTGGCCTACTCCACCGTGCCGCGGTGGAATACCGGCGACGAGGTGAAAAGTGGGACGAGTATGGCCTCTCCTTACGTGGCCGGTCTTGCCGCCAATCTGCTGTCCGGCACCCACGAGACTGCTCGTGCGGTCAGCGCCGGCGCGGTGAGACGCGCGTTGCTCCGATCGTCACACCCCCTGGCATCGGGTTCGGCGATTGATCAGGGAACGGGCTCGCCCGACTTGCCTGTCGCGTGGGACTTGCTGCACGCGGCGACGGCACTCGATGCTGAAATTGAGGTGTCGGTTGGAGGACAAGGGGGGGATGCCGCGTTGGTGATCGCCACCGAGGGCGCGACTGCCCCCGATCGTATCACCTTCACCGTCACGGCTCCTCGCCAACTCCAGGGTCAGTATCAGCTCGCGTCCAGTGCCAGGTATCTGCAGTACCCAACCCGCGTCACCCTCGGGAACCAACCCAGCGAGATCCCCGTCACCATTGCCTGGGATTCTCTCGGCTCCGAGATACGCACCGCGGTGATCGCGGCACGTTCCGTCTCGGGCGCCCCTGGGGACTTTCAACTCGTGGTGACTGCTGGAAAGGCCGACGCTTTCGCGGTGGAGCATCAGGAGTTCGCGATTCAGGCGGGGGAGCTCAGGCGCTTCATGGTGGATGCGGACTCCGGCCGACCCTTTACGGTGTCCGTCGCCGACAAACGTGGCAACCCTCTGCTCCTGTTTCTGCACGAACCGGGTGGAATGCCAAGCCGAGAGGGGCCTGTTGCCGCGTCCGGTGGTGATGAGCCCGAGGCCATCCTCGAGGTCGATGGCCGAACTGCACGGGATGGGAGGTATGAAATCATCGTGCTCGCCGGACCCGCAGCCGATGCTGAAGCGGTGCTGAACGTGGTTCCCGCTCCCGTCCGGCTGTCGGCGGTGAGGGACGTTCGGGGAGATAGCCTGACCGTGATCGTCCAACCAGGGGGGAACCCGCCCTCCACGACCGCCGGCTCCGTTTCGCTCGAGCTGGTTGGTGCGGAGCGGGGGCTGGTGGTGTCATCGAACGGAAGCGCCGATGTCCGAGTGCCCTTCCGCGTGCCACGCTGGAGTGGTCGGTTGGTCGTCGAGGTATCAATGGACCCGATGCAGTGGGGTCTGTTCACCGACTTTGGGTTGACACTCGAGGGTCCTGCCGGTGAGATCGTTTCTGCCTCTCCGTTGAACTATGCCGTCGGACGGCTCGAAGTGGATCTCCCGGAAGCACTCCGTGAGCGCGATGTGAATGTCGTGCTCAGTCCGGCCTTCGCCGACCCCGGCGCGAAGCTCCACTGGAGGGGGACAATGGCCATCCGTCTCTATGGGGGTGGGGCCGAACCGGAAGTCGCGCTCGCGGCAGTGCCATTCATCCTGAACCCCGAGGGCTCGGATTCGCTCCGTTTTGCCCTTCCCTCCCACTCCTGGACGCTCGGTGACGCCTTCGATCCCCTCGGCAGCCTGGTCGCCGAGGTCGAGGGAGCGATGTGGCGAACCGAAGTCAGGCTCGCACCACCTCTTCCACCGGTCATGCCATGAGACGCAGCATCCGGATTGCCGCAGGGCAAGGGTTCTGGGGCGATTGGCTCGAGGCACCGATCCGTCAGGTCCGGGGGGGACCGATCGATTACCTGATGATGGACTACCTGGCCGAAGTCACGATGTCCATCATGCAGAAGCAGCGTTCCCGCAATCCGGAAAGTGGGTATGCCAGGGATTTCATACCCCTCATGGAGCGGCTCCTCCCCGACATCGTGCGGCGAAAGGTGACCGTCTGTACCAATGCCGGGGGGGTCAATCCGGAGGGATGCGCCGCCGCGGTGCTGGAGACGGCGCGTGCCGGGAAGCGAAAGAAGAAGGTCCGGGTGGGGCTCGTCAGCGGCGACGACATTCTCGACCGGCTTGACGAGTTGATCGACAAAGGTCATTCGCTCGCGGACATGGACACGGGCCGACCCCTCAGCGACGTACGGGATCGCGTGCTGTCCGCCAACGCCTACCTGGGCATGGCCCCCGTCGTGGAGGCACTTGCCGGAGGGGCCAACATCGTGGTGACGGGGAGGGTGACGGATACCGGGCTGACGCTCGGTCCATTGGTCCATGAGTTCGGATGGGCTGCGGACGACTGGGATCGTCTCGCGGCGGGTACCGTGGCCGGTCACATCCTCGAATGCGGGGCGCAGAGTTCTGGTGGCAACTTGCTCAAAGACTGGCGTAAGGTGCGTGGGCTGCGTGACCCGGGGTTCCCCATCGTCGAGGCCCAACCCAATGGAGACTTCATCGTGACCAAGCATCCCGGCACGGGAGGAGTCGTATCGATTCCGAGCGTGACGGAGCAACTGGTCTACGAAATGGGGGACCCAGAGAACTACATCACGCCCGACGGCGTCGCGGATTTCTCCACCATCCAGCTCCAAACGGCTGGGAGGAACCGGGTTGCCGTGACGGGCGTACGTGGGCGTCCCCGGACCGACATGCTCAAAGTGTCCATCGCCTACTTCTATGGGTACAAGGCCGTCGGCACGTTGGTCTACTCGTGGCCAGATGCCTACGACAAGGCTCGCGCCGCCGATCGCGTGTTGCGGGGCCGGCTGCGGGATCTGGGCCTCGAATTCGAACAGATTCTCACGGAGTACGTTGGTGTCGACGCTACCCATGGCCGCCTCGCCGGTCCACCCTCACCGGACATTGCGGAGGTCCAACTGCGGGTCGGGGTCAGGGCGGCGGAGAAAGCACCGGTCGAACGGTTCACGCGCGAAATTGCGCCGTTGGTCCTCACGGGGCCGCCGAGCGTGACGGGGTTTGCCGGAGGTCGTCCTCGGGTGGAAGAGATCGTCGCCTATTGGCCTGCGCTCATCGATCGGCGGGAGATCGAACCCCATGTGCGTGTCAGGGTCGAGGAGGCCTGATGGCAAAGCGACGTGCGATCCAACTGCGGTTCCTCGCCCACGC
>QKDC01000006.1 GCA_003246755.1 Gemmatimonadota bacterium
GCAATGGTGAAGGGCCAGAAGTACCCGGTGCGCTGGATGCTCACACGCGGTGTCGGTGGCGCCTGGCAGGTGCACTCGACGGCAGTTCTCGCCGCGCCATTCAAGCGATCGTTCGGGGGAGCGGCCCGGGGGGTCAGTTCCTCCGGGGATGCCGTCGGGTATGTGGTCGGTACGAACGGTTACCAGGTTGCCATGCATTGGCCCAACGGTGGCTCGCCAACCGCTTTGGCCCAACCCCATGGCTTCAACGCCGAGGCATTCGCGATCAACGACCGTGGCTGGATCACCGGGGATCTCTCGGTGAACCAGCAGAATCATCCAGTGGTCTGGATGCTGACCCCCTAGGGGCTATGTAGCCCCGTGGTGGGCGGGGCAGCGCTGGCGAGCCGTCCCCGCCCACCGTAGTTTGCCGTCTCCAGTTCACTCCCGACCGGAGCGGCACGCATGTCCAACGACCGTCCCATCCAGCCTTCCGAGCCCACGACGGGCACCATCGACCGGCGGAGCTTCATTCAAGGAACGGCCATGGGCACCGCCGCTCTGGCGGTCGGTCCCTCCACCGGGTTCGCCTTCCAGCGCCAGGATCGTGACGCGGTTGTGGCACAGATTGCCAAGCGCCACGACGAAACGGTTCGGATGCTCCGCGAGTGGATTGCGCTCCCCTCGATCGCCGCCGAGGACCTCAACTTCCCTGAGGGCGCCGAGTACATGGCGAAACTGGCTCGGGATGCTGGGTTCCAGCATGTCGAGATCGTTCCGACAAAGGGAAAGCCGGGAGTGTTCGCGACCCTGGACACGGGTGCCCGGACCACCCTCGCGGTTTACAACATGTACGACGTCAAGCAGTTCGATCCCGCCGAATGGAGTTCACCGCCGCTCGAAGGCCGAATCGTTGACAAGCCAGGCCTAGGAAAGGTGATGATGGGCCGAGGTGCCACCAACAGCAAGGGACCCGAACTCGCATTTTTGGCGGCGCTACACGCGTTCAAGACCGCTGGCGTGAGCCTGCCGGTGAACCTGGTGCTGGTGGCGGAGGGTGAGGAGGAGATTGGCTCGCCGAACTTCCGGGAAATCGTATTCAAGCCCAGGGTGGAAGAGGCACTCCGGCGCAGTGTGGGAATCATCATCCCGCTTGGCAGCCAGGCACCGGATGGCTCGGTGGAGGTCAATCTGGGCGCCAAGGGCGTCGTAGAGTTGGAGCTGGTGTCGAGTGGGGAGAAGTGGGGCAGAGGTCCGCGGGCCGACGTGCACTCGAGCTATTTCGCCTCACTCGATAGCCCGGTCTGGCACCTGATCCAGGCGCTCTCCACGCTGGTGGGAGCCGATGGGCACACACCAGCCGTCGAGGGTTTCTTCGACAAGATACGGCCACTCACGCCTCGGCAGCGGCAGATCCTCGAGGCTTCGATTCCCAAGAAGAACGAGGCAAACGTCAAGCGGGCGATGGGGGTGGAGCGATGGTTCGGCGACGAGTCGTTCCACGATTCCCAGTTGCGGTTGGTCACGCAACCCACGATCAACATTCAGGGTCTCGTGGGCGGATATACCGGGCCCGGGGGGAAGACCATCCTACCGCATAGCGCGCTCGCCAAGATCGACATGCGGCTGGTGCCCGACATGACGGCCGAGGGGACGTTGGAGTTGTTGAAGGCGCACCTCGCCAAGCACGGCTTCGGCGACATCGAAGTCAACATGTCGGGCGGGTACGACCCCACCACGACGGATCCCGACTCGACGCTGGTGGAGGCGATGGTGGCGACCTACCGCAAACAGGGCATCGAGCCCCTGCTCTGGCCCCGGCTCGCGGGATCATGGCCAGGCGTGACCTTCACCGGCGACCCGCTCCGGCTTCCGGCCGGCATCTTTGGCTTGGGCCATGGCGGGGGCGCGCATGCCCCGGACGAGTACTTCGTGATTGACGCGGAGAATCCGAAGCTAGCGGGGATCGACGGGGCGGTCCGTTCGTACGTCGACTTCCTGTACGCACTGGCCTAAGCCGCAATCGACTCTCACAGCGGAAGACGAGTGCTATGGTCGGCGGTAGCGCTCAAGCTGCTGGAGTCCATCGGCGTCGCTAACTGCTACGTACAAGTGGGTCCGACCAAGGGCTAGTAAGGTCCGGCCCCGGTCCAGCATCACCTGCCCGGTGCGAACCCCATCGAGGTCGAAGCGATCATAGATCGCCGGCTCTCCGGCGTGGCGACCCCGTTCCACCCAAAGTTCTCCGTCGGGTGCCAGGACAACGCCAGCCGGGATGAACGGTGGCAACGTCTCCGCGAACTCGTTGCTCTCGACCATCCGCGCCAACTCGCTCTGGCTCGGAATCGGTGCCAGTCCCATTCCGCCATCAGGACCTCGACCGCTCATCGCCGACCCGTTGAGGAAGTCGGTGACAAAGGCCAGTCGGTCAGCCTGTCGAACCGGTTCGCGCGCCCAGGGATTGGCAGGCCCACCCGATCGCCGACCCTCCAGGACTCGTTCGACCCGGTAGTCCCCCGAACGCACCACCACGACCGTCCCGTCGTCCTTGACCCGGAACGCATCTCTAGGTGCGAAGGCGACGAACGGCAGGCTCGGGGTGCGCCGAGGGCCCTGGTCCCGGGGACGGGTCGAGCCGCGGATCATGGCGACCGGTTCTTCTCGACCGGACGCAGGATCGAACCGGGCGATCCGGACCGAGTCGGGATGCGTTGGCCCTTGGCCACGCGCCCATGGGGGAATGGCATAGTAGATCCGGCCCGCCCGGTCGGTGCCTCCGGGCGCAACCATGCCGGGCCGATCTGCGCGGATCATCCGAACAATCCTTCCCTCGGGAGCAATGACAGCGAACCTCGCGTTCCCCTGGTCGGCGAGCAGGGCCGAATCTCCTCTCCACGGTAGGAGCGCCCCGGGGAGGCGGTACTCGGCCGGGCCCGCTCCGACTCGTCCGACGGCCCGAATGAGCCTGAGGTCTCTATCGAGTAGCCCGACCCGTTGGTCGCGCCAGTCCGCCACCAGGACCCGACCATCCTTCAACTCCAGGACGCCCCGGATGAGGGAGAATGATTCCGCCGAGGTCGCATCGGGCGCACGGAGTGTCGTCTGGGCCGTTGCTAGGCTTGCCGGGAGGAGTGCGAGGCCGAGAGTAAGCTGTGTGGTGAGACGCATGTGAGTGACGATGCGTGCGAGACCGGGTTGGTTGCATTTGAAAAGCGCGGTGGAGAACTCTTGCCGCAGTCAAGAGCCACCGATTGACCGCCGTCACCTATGGACCACATCCCGCGGGCGGGACGGTGGAGCAACCCAGTAAGTCAGTGCTCGGGGTGGGATTCGAACCCACAAGGGGGTTTCCCCCCACCGGATTTTAAGTCCGATGCGTTTACCAGTTTCGCCACCCGAGCCGAGTCCCTGAGAATAGACTCCAAAGCAGCATCCCGCCAATCGCGCCCCACCTAGCATCCAGCCGCGGCCTCCGCCAACTTGCAGGCCGCCATGAGCCCCCGATTCCGAGCCACTCTCGCCTCGCTGGTCCTCACACTGGCCACCCTGCCCTGCGCTAGCCACGTTGCGGCCCAGCTGCCACCGATCTCGGTGCCCAAAGGGCTCACCCGCTTCACCATGGATGGCGCGCTCGGCTCCTACGACCACCGCTTCTTCGACAGCAGGCGAGAGCCGCTGGCCTCGGACTTTGCCAAGGATAGCGTCGGCGCCAACTTCTTCGGTGCCCTGACCGCGGTCGAAGAGATTCTCAAGCGGGTCACCGGCATCCCCACCGCCGGCCTCAACATCGGGTCCACCAACGCCCTCCAACAAATCAGCGTCGGCACCTCCGGGATAGGGCTCGCCCACGGACTCACCCGCCGCCTCACGATTTTCGGATACATGCCCTTTACCCGGGTGACCGTCCAAGCGCACATCTCGCTCGACTCGACCGGCGCCCGCTCGGGGTTCAACCCCGCCGACCCGATCTTCGGTGACCCCAGCGGCGCCGGCCAGACCGCCAGCTTCTTTGCCCAGTTCAACGGGGCCCTCGCCAACCTCCAGGAAGCGCTGGACGGGGGTGCGTTCGACAACGACCCGGCCAAAAAGCAGCAGGCCCAGCAGACCCTCACCGATGGCACGGCCCTCCACTCGGATCTCTTCGCACTGATCCTCGACCCGGCGCGATCCACCTTCATGCCGAAGGCGACGAGCCCCGAAGGCGTGGCGCTGCTCAACAAGATCGCAGCCTTGCAGAACCTGCTGGTCAATAACTTCGGCGTCACAGGTTTCACCCTCACCCCGAGTCTCCCGACATCCGGCATCGGCGACGAGGCGTTCCAGGAGCTGCTTACCAACCCCGACGGCCCGATCGCCGGATCCCTGGACGTCCCGAACATCTACACGCTCGGCGATGTCGAAGTCGGTGCGGCGTACCTGTTGCTCGACAACCGCTCCGAGACCGGCGAAGGGATCGCACTCACCGGCGAAGCCATGGCTCGGCTCCCGACCAGCAAGCTCGATCGGCCCGAACTGCTCTTCGACCTGGGAACCGGCGACCGGCAACCCGACGCCGAGTTCCGTCTCACGGCAGACCTGGTGGCGCGACGCTTCGGGATCAGGATGGCCGGTGGGTACGCGATCCAACTCTCCGGCAAACTCCAGCGGCGAATTGCGCCGCCTTCACAACCGATCGCCTACGCCAGCACCCTCGCAGCGGTCACCCGGACGCCTGGCAATGTGGTGGTGTTCTCGGCACAACCCTTCTACCGGATTACACCGACCTTCGCGTTCGTAGCCGGCGCCCGATACGCGTCGAGAAGCATGGACACCTACGATCTGTTCGAGAACCAGGACAGTATCCCCAACGCACCACCCAGCCTGTTGGCGGAAGAGAGTGCCCGGAAGTGGTATGAGGTGAGTGGCGGCCTGGCCTACAGTTCACCACACATTCCACTGGGCGACAAGCCCAAGATGCCGATGGATGCCGGGATGATGTTCAGCAGTGTCGTGGGTGCGAGTGGCGGCCGAGTGCCGGCCGCGGTGACGGTCAGGGCCTACTTGAAACTCTACGCGCGCTTCCCCTGAACCTCGTGTCCTTCCCCGACGACGGCTCAGGTACGAACTGGTCGATGGACACCTGCTGGTGATCAATCGGGAACGAACGCGGCCTCGCGGGTATCTAAGTATGTGAACCGATTCGGATGATGCTCCGATGACCTCACCATTGGCTGTTTTCTGTCTCTGTGCAGTCCTCCCAGGTACCCTCAACGGTGCTACTACTCAGGCCCCAGGCGATTTCGGGCTCGCCATGACCCGGCTGGAGTTGTCCCTCGACCTCGACTACGACGAGGGGTCGCTCACCGGGTGGGCCGCATACCAGATCACCAACTTCTCCGAGTCGGACGTCACGGAGGTGCCCTTCAACCTGGGTCGCCTGATGACCGTGGTTGCGGCCCTCGACGCACAGGGAGACTCCCTGGCGTTCACCCAGGAAGTGGCTGCCTTCACGGATTCCCCACGACGCCAGGTCGATCACGTCGTAGTAACACTGCCTCATCCCCTTACACCGGGCGCCACAGTCAGGCTGAGGCTCGATTACGGCGGCTATCTCGTGGGGTACACGGAAACCGGATCGCTCTACATCCAGGATAAGGTCGACAAGGCCTTTTCGATTCTCCGGGAAGACGCCTTCGCCTGGCCCTCTCTTGGCACGCTCACCCGGCGCGCCAACCGAGGCGCACCTCGACCGGATTTCACATTCACTGCCAGCATTACTGTGCCGACACCTCTCACAGTTGCCAGCGGGGGACGTCTCCTGAAGGAGCAGACCACCGACGGACGGACCACCTTCGTCTACGAGAGCACCGCCCCGGTCCCCTTCCTCAACCTCCCAATCGCTGATTACCGTGTCATCCAACAGAGCGGTGTTCGCGTCTACT
>QKDC01000089.1 GCA_003246755.1 Gemmatimonadota bacterium
CCTCAGCCCACTAGGCCAGTTCTCGGAGGATCGGAGGGATCAGCGTGCGCATGACAAACGTATCGACTATATCGGACTGCCCGCCGCCGACGTGGCGAGGGCGAAGCAGTTCTACATCGACGTCTTTGGGTGGGAATTCACGGATTACGGTCCCGACTACACGAGTTTCAATGATGGCCGCCTGACCGGTGGTCTGCGTCAGGAGGAAGAAGTGCCTGGGAAGGGGGTCTTGGTTGTGATCTATGCCGTCGACCTCGAGGCGATCCAGGAGAAGGTGGTTGCATCCGGAGGGAAGGTCACGCGAGAGACGTTCGATTTCCCGGGTGGCCGCCGTTTCCACTTCAGCGATCCGGCCGGGAACGAGATCGCCGTTTGGAGCGATAGCGATCGCTAGACTGTTCCGCTGATGATCCCCTTCAATTCACTGCACTGTGATTCGGCCGGCCATGCCACCCCCTGTCGGTGTCCCATGGTTGGAGCAGAAGAAATCATACTTTCCGGCGACCGTGAAGGTGAACTGATCAGACCGGGGACCGTCCTTCAAGGGTATCGGGACGTTCGGGATACTCCCGACGATGGGGATGATGGAGTGTTGTCGCGCGCTCGCTGGCCAGTCGAAAGTGACTGTCCCACCCACCGCCACGAGGACCGAGGATGGCTGGAAGGCGTTGTTGGTCACCGTGATCGTCACCGCGCTCGGAGGATCGATTGCCGTGGCGGTGAAGGTGACCGGGGATCCATTGACGCCGGCTGACGCAGCCGTCACCGTATTCGTACCCTCGTTGGGTCCGAGGATCCAAACGGCTGAAGCTACGCCGTCCTGATCGGTGACGGCGTCGTTCGCGAGGACCGACCCGCCTCCGGTGACGACGCTCCAGGTAACTGCCTGTCCGGCCACCGGAGTGGCTCCTCGACTCACACGGACCCTGAGCGGATCCAGGAGTGCTCGCGATGGGCCGCCTACTTGTCCTTCTCCGCTGGGCTCGGCTCGAGTCATGATGGTAGTGGGATTTCCTCCCGGGCCGGTCCCGCCATCACCGGCGCATGCCGTACCGAGTGCGGCGACCACGAGGAACCCCCGGACACATTTTGTCATGCGGCAGTCTCTTTCCATAGTGTTCGTCAACGCCCGAGCATGTCTGCGCCTCTGGAGACGAGATTGGTCATGCCGCATTGCACGACTCGATCGAATTGGTCCGGAACGGCATGGCGCTAGGGGAGGGGTGGTGTTGTGTCCCTCGCTCCCGGGGCATCCTCCGGGGCCGTCAGCGGTGTAACCTGAGCAGTGATGAGGTCAGTCGCAAGACTCACGCTGCGTTCCAGGCCAGCGCGATGCAACTGAAAACCCAGTGTCGCTCGGAGGTATGCCGCCAGGGCCGAAGGCAGGGGAGACCACCGCGTTTGATCGCGCGCGAAGGCCTCCATGAGGGCGTTGACGCGGCCAGCTCCCTCACCGGCAGGAAGTGAGGTAGTCGAATCAGTCAGGCCCAAGAGGGCGAGTGATTCCCGGAGCCCCCGGCGATACCCATCAAACAATCCGGCCTGTTGTCCGCCCAACAACCTGACACCGCCCTCGTTTGCCTCTCCGAGGATCAGGTATTGGGTCGCAATGTCACGGACGAACGCTTCCAGGGCCACATCGCTGGCACCTCGGAGATCGAGATAGGCCCTTGGAGGGAGGGCATCGATCCAAGATGCCGCCTGATCCAGAGAGAGAGCACCACCGTCCCAAGTCGCCAGAAGGTCACCATCGGTGCGACCCTCATGCGCCGCAAAGAAACGCCGCAGTGCGGAAACCGCCTCGGGCGTCACGGTCAGTGCCTTTCGAATCCGGAGCCCGGTCGTATATACCGAATCCGCCCTTTGAGTCGCGAGTGACTCCGCGTAAGCGGTAAGACGATCGCGAACTTCTTCGAGTGGGGGTCGGCGAACCACGTGAAATCCGAGGCGACTCCCTGCACCACCGACCTCCCCAGGTCCGATGCGCCACGCGGTGCGCTCAAACTCTGGTGCCAGCACCCCCCGGCCCACGATCGGGAGATAGCCGTTCTCGGCCGTTGAGGCGTCCTGCGAGTGCTCTCGTGCCAGCTCGGAGAAGTCCGCCCCCGACCTGGCGACGGCGACGAGGGATTCGGCCTTCGCACGGGTTTCGCCAATACGCCCTGCGTCATTGGGGTCGTCGACCCGAAGGAGAATGTGTTGGAGGACGCGTCGGTCGCTGGCGTACAGGGAGTCCGCTCGGTCGGCCGCGATTCGCGGGCGCCGGGAAACGAGCGTGTCATGCCAGTCCCGGAGTTGTTGCAGAATGATGTCGGGCTCGAGCGCAATGGTCGCCGTAGCCGAATCGGAGAGGGGCAGACCCTGCTCGATGGCCTGGGCCAGGAGGGCGTAGTCGACCCAGACGAGCGCCGCAAACTCTGCCGCTCGGATGGTCGCTTGACCGGAAGGGTTGAGGGAGATCCATGCCGCAAGACGATCGGGGGTCAGGGTGATCGTTCCTGCTTCGGCAGCGATATCCGACCTACCTTCCGGCATGCCGGTTCCGCAAGCAGCGAAGGCGAGGAGGAGCAGTGTGGCTCCCCGTGCGGTAATCCTCTTGTGTCGAGTCGCCACGTTGGTCTTATCCTGCGAAGGGTGTTCGATCAGTTAGTCACTTCTGCAAGAAGATTGGCCGCCGTGCTCGCAAGCTCATCGTCCCTGCTGCCCGTAAGGTCCCGCAAGAGCTCGTGCGCCGCCGGTCCAGCCAAACCCAATCCCTCTACCGCCTGAATCCGCTGCTTGCGGTCGAGTTGTCGAAATTCCCCATTGGCAATGCTTCGCAGAGCCATGAGCGCATCCGCGGTCCCAATTCGTCCAAGGGCGTGAAGTACCTCTCGGATCACATCGCCGTCCTGCTCCCGCTGCAGGAGGGACATCAATGGCATCGCCAGGGCGCGGCCCCTCACTCCATCCAAGTTCCCGACGACCTGCATCCGTACGCTCTTGGCAGGATCCTTCAGCATGCGTGCGAGAGGATCCAAGGCCTCGCGTGTCCCGATACGATGGAGTGCGCCCGCGATCGATTTCCGTACACGCGCATCCGCATGATCGAGATGCCGGGCGAGCTCGGGTACCGAACCTTCCAGGCGCATCTCCCCGCAGAGTTCGGCCGCGTTGCGCACGACAAACCACATGGGGCTGTCGAGGTGATGGATGATCACTTCGATGCCCTCTGTCATATTCGTCAACGCCGAATAGTACCCTCGCCGTTCGGCCAATGCCTCGGTTTCGGATAACAACTGCATGAGAACTTCCGTCGCATCTCCACCGAGTTGGCTGAGGACGCGGGTCGCCTCCTGGCGCCGATTGCCGATGGCCGCCAAGCGGGCCACCTGGGTGATTTCTCGGGTGGAGAGGAGTCGCCGAAGCTCGAGCCGGTAAAGCCTGGCGCTCGATTCCGAAACGGCCTCGTGTTCCGCGATGAGGAAATCTTGTGCTGTGGTGAGGAGGGAATCCCAATCTTCGGCGTCGATCGCCGAATGCCCTCTGATTTTCAACCGCTCCAGTTTCGAAGGATCCTCAGTCTTCGGTGCGGGTTTGATTGTCCGTTTGAGGTCGGGAACCGGAAGCGAAACCGCTGGCGGTATCAGACCACCCTGCTCAACAAACGAGTCGATGCCGGCCCACTCCTCTGAAGACCCCAATTGCAGGTCCAAGGCAGCGTTGTCGGCCGGATGGATCACAGTGAATTCGCTGCGGTCCTCCGTCAGAAACCCCTTTGCTGCCACAGGGCCGAGGGCGGAACGAACATCGTCCCAACTCGCGTGGACGCCAGGATAGGCGGATAGGACTCTCGCCAGGGTCAAGAGTTCCGACACCTCCGGGGGTGCCCTGAATTCGAGCCGACTGACCCGATGTGCGTGGAACTGCTCGTTCACCGCAGATACCCCGGGCGCATCGCTCGGGACGCGAATCCCATTGACCTCCAACCATGCCGGGCTCACAACAATTCGAAGCGAGGCCCCGTCCATTGCTGCCAGGAAGACCCTCGCGGATTCCTCGAGTTCCGGCTCGTCCCCGGCCCGGTGACGGGCGAGGTACAGCAAACCAGCGAGATTTGCGGTTATGGCAATGGGACTACGCATCGATCCACCCATGCGTGATGGGATCCCACAAACGGTGTAAAGTGTTGTCCAGCATAATATTAGCTCGTTCTTTCCTCCATGGATAACACCGAGGAAAACGTCCCTGCGTACCTCTTACGCGAGGATCGGGCCTACCGGACCATTTTGCGGACGGAGGCCGTGTCGCCTGAAGGGTCAGGGGGTTAGAATCCTGAGGATCCCGTCCACCCTCCGTGAGGCCAGCATCATGTGCGATCGAACCGCGCCCGTGCTCGTGACCGTTCTCCTTCTTCTTCTCCTGCCGCGAGTCAGCCACGCCCAGGGGTCGAATGGTGTGCGGATTCCTGCGGATATGCATTACCTGGCCGACGATCGTCTCGAGGGTCGTGGCACGGGAACCCCGGGGGCCGACCTCGCAGCCGAATACATTGGCCGGCGGTTCCGGGAGATTGGATTGCAGCAGGCACCAGGAGGCGAGGGGTGGTTCCAACACTACGTGGTGTCGGCCCACTCCGCTGGTGGCGCAGGATCATCGGCAGCCGGCCGGGAAGCCCGAAATGTGATTGGGATGATTCAGGGAACCGACCCCGACCGGGCTCACGAGTACATCGTCATCGGAGCGCACTACGATCATCTGGGATTGGGTGGACGTGGGAGCCTCGACCCCGACAGTGTCGGTGTGGTCCACAACGGGGCGGATGACAACGCCTCGGGCGTCGTCGCATTGTTGGAGGTCGCGAGGAGACTCTCCCTCCAGCCCCCCCCCCAAAGCGTGCTCTTCATCGCGTTTAGCGGGGAGGAACTCGGACTCCTGGGCTCCACGGCCTACGTGAAATCGCCCTCGGTCCCGATGGAGCATGTCACGGCCATGGTGAATTTCGATATGGTGGGTCGCCTGCGTGACGACAAACTGATCGTATACGGCGTGGAGACCGCAACGGAGTTCCGCCCCATCCTCGATTCCCTCAATGACCATCATCACTTCGCCTTGTCGGCGCAGGGTGGGGGGTATGGACCAAGCGATCAGACGTCCTTCACCGTGGCGGGACGTCCGGTCTTGCACTTCTTCACGGGAACCCACACCGACTATCACCGGACCACCGACGACTGGGAGAAGATCAACTTCGAAGGGATCGAGCGGGTTGCGTCATTTGCGACCGACGTGGTTCGGGCTATCGCCCGGCGTCCGTCGCTCACGTTCGTGGATTCCCCGCCCCCCCCGGCCCCGAGTGGCGAGAGCCGTACCTCCGGGTATGGAGCCTACCTCGGCACGGTGCCCGATATGAGTGAGAATCCCGGTGGGGTGCTGCTCTCCGGCGTACGGGCCGGCGGCCCTGCCGACTTGGCGGGGATCACCGCGGGCGACATCATCATCAAAATCGGAGACCACGACGTCGTCGATCTCCAGGGGATGACCGACGCTCTGCGCGCCTATGCTCCTGGTGATGTCGTCGAGATCGTGGTACGGAGAGGGGAGATGGAGCGAACCGTCACGGTGACCTTGGGAAGCCGCGGCGGGTAATGGGAGTTCTTCGACCCCGAGGAATCATCGCCTCCTTGCGGGCCGCCTTCGCCCACGACGCGTCGCGCGAGGAGTTGCTCCAGCTCGCGGCGGACCGTATCCAACAGGTCGGGTCGCCGTATACCTCGGTCTACCTCTACATGTTGCACGACTCCGAACTGGTACTCGAGGCTTGGGCAGGACGGGAAACGGAGCATACCCGGATCCCGATCGGTCGGGGTATCTGTGGGACCGCGGTCGCGACCGGGGCTGACCAGAACGTCGCCGACGTTCGCGAGGTGCCGAATTACCTCGCTTGCAACCTCGAAACCCGTTCAGAATTGGTCGTGCTGATTCGTCGCGGAGCGGAGATTCTCGGGCAGATCGATGTCGACAGCGACGTCGTCGATCCCTTCACCGAGGAGGAGCACGCGGCCGTTCGCCACGTTGCGGATGCCCTGGCCGTCCTTCTCTAGAGTGCCGCTCACGCCGTCCTTCGTCGTGCGCCAGGTACGTGGCGTCGAACTCTTCGAGCGTCGCGTCGGTTCGGGTCCCTCGGTCGTCATACTGCATGGTGGCCCAGGGGCTCATCACGACTACCTGCTACCGGGGTTTGACCTTCTGGGGCCGGATCGGACCCTCATCTACTATGACCAGCGTGGTGGCGGTCGGAGCCCGGTGCCGCGCGACACCCCGGTTGGGTGGCGGGAGCATGTGGCGGATCTCGAAGCGCTTCGTATCGCGTGGGGCCTCGACCGCCTCACCGTGGCAGGCTATTCCTGGGGTGGTCTCCTCGCGCTCCTCTACGCTCTCGAACACCCTGCACGGGTGGCACGTCTCGCGCTCATCTCTCCAGCTCCGTGTTGGCGAGAGGCGCGAGCCCGTTTCGAAAGCCGTTTCACCGCACGGAATACTGCGCCGGACCTGGTGGCTTTGCGAGAGGAGCTTCGGGCGAGCGGCCTGAGGGAACGTGATGCGGAGGCCTATCGACAGCGAGTATTCGAACTCTCGGTCGCTGCGTATTTCGCTGATCCCACCAAAGCCTCGCAACTGACTCCGTTCCGGGTGACAGGTCGAACCCAGCAGGAGGTGTGGGAAAGCCTCGGCGACTATGACCTGAGGGAGGAGATTGGACGCCTTGTGATTCCGTCGATCGTGCTCCACGGGGCGGAAGACGCCATTCCCGAGGATTCCTCCGCGCTTCTCGCCCGGGAACTGGATGCACCCTTCGAAATTATTCCTGAATGCGGGCATGTCCCCTACGTCGAGGCACCGGACGCGTTCCAAGCCCTGCTTGATGCCTTCTTGCCACGAGCGGGACGGCACGATGGCTGACGACCCAACACCCTTCGACTTGGTGTTCGAGGAGATCGCAGAGGAGAAGTTCCCGCCGATCCAGCAGGCGCTCGGGGCATCAAGCCGGCGCTTTGATCGAGACGCCCTCCTTCTCCAACGCCCGGTGGTGGAGCTGCTTCACGACCTTCGGCCCGAAGGGGGGCTTGGCCCTGGCATGAGCGAACTGGTGGCGCTGGTTCACCTCGCTTTCCTCTATTGGAGCTTCGGCAAACGCGACGTCCGCTGCGGGCAGGTCGGTCTTGGAGAGGCTGTGGCCATCGCCTCACGTGAGTCCGCACCCCCGAATCGGCCTGAAATAGCCTACTACCTCGAGCTGCCGCCCCGAAGGATCTGGGGGAGTCCCACTGGCGGCGACGTATTCGAGCCCCTCGACGGATGCTTCCTCGCTCGCTCGGGTGATCACCTCATCACGGTCGCGGTCTTCGGCGTCCAACCGCAACGCGACGGGTTCACCGTCGTCGAAGTTGCGGGTCCGCGCCCCGTATCACCGTCTCGCGCCGACGGGACACCCCTCTTTGCCCCGGTTCTGGAAGGTGGTGGTCAGGCTGGCCTGTTTTCCGTGACCGGGATGGAGGAGTTGCACGAACTTGCCTGGCGACTCGATCTCCTGGTTGGCGATCGTATCTATGCCGCCGACCGACTGGACCTCACCTGATGGACAAAACCGGTGTCGCCCACGTGCTCGATCAATACGCCTCCCTCCTCGAACTGACTGGCGAGAATCCCTTCCGGGTCAGGGCGTTTCGCGCAGCAGCGAGGACGGTCGCGGGCCTTGCGGGGTCTCTCGGCAGCGCCCTCGAGGACGGATCGCTCGCCGCAGCGCGCGGTATCGGACCGGCCATTCTCGAGATGGCGACCCACCTGCATCGAACCAATCGCTCTGAGGCTTTCGAGACGCTGCGGGACCGGGTCCCCTCTGGACTGGTCGAGATGTTGGCGATCAGCGGACTCGGTGTCACCAAGGTCAAGCGGATTCACGAGCACTTGGCGATCGGCTCGGTGTCCGAACTCGAAGCCGCCGCGCGCGACGGTCGTCTCGCCACCGTTCCAGGCTTCGGCCCCAAGACCTGTCAGAACATTCTGCGGGGTCTCGGCTATCTGCGCCGGGCGTCGACCGCGAGACTCCTGCACCACGCGATGCGCGAAGCCTCCGATCTGCAGGCAGCGCTCGAACGTCTGCCGGGGGTACTCCGCGTGATTCCGGCCGGGGATCTCCGACGGCGGATGGAAATCGTGCGGGACCTGGTGTTCGTGATCGTAACGGATGTGCCGTCGGGGGATGTGATTCGTCACCTGGCGCACGTGCCGAGTGTCGACGAAATCGATGGGCGTGACGAGCGGCGAGCGACACTTCGGTTTGCCGGCGGCGCGGTGGTCCAGGTGGTCGTCACCCCCCCCGTGAATCTTGGTGCAGTCTTGGTGCAGGCCACCGGGAACCGCACTCATGTGGCACAGCTGGCTGCCAGAGCCGCCAGCCAGGGATTTGCCTTGCACGGGGCTGCGTTATGGAAGGGGAGTGCGTTCATCCCCACACCTGACGAAGCCACACTGTATCACGCGCTCGGACTCCCGGAGATCCCGGCGGAGCTGCGAGAGGGGACGGGTGAATTGGAGTGGGGGGAGCTCCCACCGCTGGTCGAAGTCACTGATCTCCAGGGCTTCCTGCACTGCCATACGAACTTCTCTGATGGGTCGAGCACGGTGGAGGAGCTCGCGCGCGCCTGCGCTGCGGCCGGCTACACCTATCTTGGGATTACCGACCACAGTAGTGTGGCGGCGTTTGCCGGTGGGCTGCGAATCGAGGACCTCGAGCGCCAGTGGACGGAGGTGGATCGCATCAACGATCTCCTCCCGTCCATCAGGGTCCTCAAGGGGATCGAGGTCGACATCCTCCCGGATGGTCGCCTTGACTATGGCGCGGAAGTGCTGGAACGATTCGATTTCGTGATCGGCTCCATCCACGAGGACGCTGGGCACGACGAGGCCCAGATGACCGCGCGAATCCTCACGGCTCTCGAGGACCCCTACCTGACGATCATCGGTCACCCCACCGGTCGGCAGTTGCTTTCCCGAGAGGCCTATCCGATGGATCTCGCCCAGGTCTTCGAGGGCGCGGCCCGTCGGGGTGTTGCCATGGAAATCAACGCGGACCCCCACCGACTCGATCTTGATTGGCGAGTCCTTAACCAGGCCAAGGTTGCGGGCGTCACGATCTCTATCGGGGCCGACGCTCACAATGTGGGGGGCCTCGAGAATATGAACTACGGTATCAGCATGGCGCGCAAAGCGGGGCTCGGACCGCGCGACATCCTCAACACCCGTTCGGTTGACGCATTCCTGGACTATGCCCGGATGCGACGATCCTCGTGACGACGGTGCGGCCTCCCATGAAGCGGATTCTCAACGGACTCAAACGGGAGTATCCCACTGCCAAATGCGAACTCGCTTATCGCACCCCCTTCGAGTTGCTGGTAGCGACGATTCTCTCCGCCCAATGCACCGATGTCCGGGTCAATCTTGTGACCCCAGCCCTATTCGGCCGCTTTCCGACGGCGCATGATCTTGCGAGTGCCGACCCGCGGGAAGTGGAAGAGCTGATCCGATCGACCGGGTTTTTTCGGAATAAGACTCGGAACCTCATCGGCATGGCCCGGGCGCTCGTCGAGGATCACGACGGGGAGGTTCCTTCCGAAATGGAAGCGCTCCGCGTGCTCCCTGGAGTCGGACGAAAGACGGCCAACGTCGTACTGGGAAATGCCTTTGGGAAGAATGAAGGCATCACGGTCGATACGCATGTCGCGAGACTCTCAGGTCTCTTGGGCCTGACGACCCACAACACTCCCGACAAGATCGAACAAGACCTCATGCGCCTCGTCCCCCGAGCGGACTGGACCCTGGTGTCACATCTCCTCATCTGGCACGGGCGCCGAGTCTGCATTGCCCGACGACCCCGATGCGCCCACTGTGTCCTCCGGACGATATGCCCGTCGGCATTCAGCGCGGCTCCGAGAACGGCTGCGAGACACCGCTGAGGCGTTTAGTTTCCGGGACTTCTACCAACCGGGAAGCATCATGAAGACCGCGACCATCGTGACAATCCGTGGGACCATAGTGGCTGATCTCTTCGACGAGGAGACTCCGGGTACGGTTCAGAATTTCGAGAAACTGGCCAACGAGGGGTTCTACGATGGCACCCATTTTCATCGGGTGATCGATTCCTTCATGGCGCAGGGAGGCGACCCACTGTCCAAGGACCCCAACAACCCCCGTGCCGGCACCGGGGGTCCCGGATACACCATCAAGTGCGAAACGCACCTCAACACCCACAAACACGAAGCGGGTTCGTTGTCGATGGCACACGCGGGGAAGGATACCGGTGGCAGCCAGTTCTTCATCTGTCATTTGCCGCAACCACATCTCGACGGCGTCCATACGGTGTTCGGGCAGGTGCGGGAGGGTATGGATTTCGTTCTGGCGATTCGCAAAGGCGATCGCGTGGATTCGATTCGGGTGACCTGAACGAGCCCACCATCGCCTCGGGGGAGGGACAGTTGTCCATGAATGGGTGGACGCGGGATCGTGCCCTCGCATTGATGCACGAGTACACGGCAAACGAAGCCCTCAGAAGGCACATGTATGCCGTGGAGCTCGCCATGCGGGCCATGGCCATCCGTTATGGCGAAGATCCTGACCGGTGGGGCATTGTCGGTCTCCTCCACGACTTCGACTACGAACGATTCCCCAACCCCGACCGCCTCGCCGATGAGCAGCACCCGAGTGAAGGTGTTCGTCTCCTCGCGAGCCAAGGGCTGCCACCCGACATGTGCGAGGCTATCCTGGGACACGCATTTTTTACGGGGGTCCCTCGAACCTCCGTCATGGCCAAAGCGCTTTTCGCCGTGGACGAGTTGTCGGGGTTTCTCGTGGCATGTGCGTTGGTGAGACCCTCGCGGAGTCTGGGGGATCTCGAGGTCCGGAGTGTCAAGAAGAAACTCAAGGACAAGGCCTTCGCTCGCGGCGTGAGTCGTGAGGAAGTCACGCTTGGGGCCGGGGAACTCGGTGTCCCCCTGGACGAGCTCATCGAGTTCGTGCGTCAGGCCCTCCATCCGTCGGAGCAGGTCCTCGGTCTAGGCGCGTCGTGACCGCGGCGAGGGCGCTGCCCGCCACGGATGTGCTCGGGTTGGCACTCGACCGGGCGACCGGAGGCCGTCCGATTCCCGGCAACCGGGTCCATCTCCTCTACGATGGCCCAGAGATCTACGCCTCCGCCCTCGAGGCCTTGGCTACAGCCCAGCGTTGGATCCACTTCGACAACTACATCATCCGCAACGACCGCACCGGACAAAAGTTCGCGGAAGTACTGATCGAGCGTGCGCGTGCGGGGGTGCGTGTTCGTGTGCTGACGGATTGGCTCGGCTCAGCGGGGACGCCTCGCGATTACTGGGAACGATTGCGACGCGCGGGCATCGAGGTTCGTCACTTCAGACCCCTCCGTTTCATTGATCTTGCGGCCAATGTTGTCCGGAACCACAGGAAGCTCATCGTGATCGATGGCCGCCTCGCATATGTCGGGGGTTTCTGTATCGCCGACGAATGGGCTGGCGACCCTGCTCGGCGTCGCCAGCCCTGGAGGGAGACGGGCGTTGAGATCGAAGGTCCGGCTGCCGCCGCCCTCGATGCCGCCTTCGCCCACATTTGGTCCCATACCGGTGAGGCGCTCCCATGGGGCGAGCAGTCCGGGAACCCCGAAATCGCCGGCCAATGCCCGGTCCGGGTCGTGGCAGGCGTGCCTGGACGCGACCGCGTCTTTCGGATGATGGACCTGGTCCTCGCGGCCAGTGTCAGCCGGTTTTGGGTGACTGACGCGTACTTCCTTGCCCCTCGACGGCTCTTCCAGTCGCTGATCGATGCCGCCCAAGCCGGGGTCGATGTCAGGATTCTCGTCCCCGGAACGAGTGACCTCCCCGTGTTGCGGAATCTCACTCGCTTTGGCTACCGAAGTCTGTTGCGGGGTGGCGTCAGGATCTTCGAATGGGCGGGCCCGATGCTCCATGCGAAGACCGTCGTGGCAGACAGCCGGTGGGTGCGCATTGGCTCCAGCAACCTCAATCCCTCGAGTTTGTTCGGAAATTGGGAACTGGATGTCCTCATCGATGATGCCCAGGTCGCGAAGGAGATGGAGGGCCGCTTCCGCTCCGATCTCCAACGCAGCGCCGAGGTTCTCCGGCGCCCCATGTTGCCTGGCGCCCAACTCGGGCGAGTCAACCCGACGGCCCTTGCGATTCAACGGACGGAGGAACAACCCACGATCCACCGGCCCGGACTGCAAGAACGGAAGCGCCAGAGCATTGTCCTGTTCTGGACACTGGTGGGGACGGCACGCCTGGCCACCTTCGGTCCTCTGGCCCTGGCGTTCCTTGCCACCGGTGCGATGTTCATTCTCCTTCCGCGGGCCATGGCGGCTCTCTTTGGTGCCCTCTTTCTGTGGATCGCGTTCGTGGCGGGTATTCATGCCTTCCGGCGTTCCGACCGGGGCTGAACGGATGGGGAACTCACCTCAACGGCCGTCGCGAGACGAACGTACATCACAAGTGGAGGACGCTGTGCTTGCCCGCCGTGCCGCCTCCGGCGACGGGGATGCCTTCGGGATCCTGGTCGAGCGCTACGGCGCCCCAGCACGACGGGTCGCCCGGGCGATACTGGGCATGGACGAGGATGCGGACGACGCCGTCCAGGATGGGTTCATTGCTGCGTGGCACGCCATCGCCCGATACGACCCAACCCGTCCCTTCCGGCCTTGGTTGACCCGCATCGTGGCTAACGCGGCCCTGGACCTCGGACGGAAGCGGAAGGTCAGGCACACGGTGTCGATTCCGGAGCACACAGCGTCCGGAACGGTTCGGCCCGACCGTGCGACGGATCATACGCTCTTCCGAGAGCGGCTCCGGTTCGCATTGGAGGAATTGCCGGAGCGACAACGAATTGCTGTCACGCTCTTCGATGCAGAAGGGTACAGCCACGCGGAAGTCGCAGAGGTCCTCAAAGTGCCAGAGGGCACGGTCAGATCGTATGTGTTTCACGCGCGCCGGGCGCTTCGGCGCGCCTTGGGCGCCTTCAAGGAGGACGCGCCATGACAGAGCAGTCTCCATTTGCGAACGAACGAGACCAGGCCTTGGGGGTTGAACTCCGCGCTGCGCTCGATACCGCCGACACGGAGGCCTTCGTCGCGCGGCTCAAGGCTGCGGTGGCGGACGCCGGTGCGGAAACGAGTTGGGACGTTCTGGCTGCCTGGGCGCCGCAGGGACTTGTTGCCGCCGTCGTCGCCGCTACCCTGATCTGGCTGGTGGGTCTGCCCGCCGTTCGGTCGGCACCCGCGACCCCACTCGCCTCCGCACCGATTCAGATCGAGGTCGCGCCGTCTCAGCCTGAAGCCGTCGTGATCACGGTGGCCATCATGGAGGGCCGATGATGTCCAAATCACGATGGGCTGCGGCCGGATTGCTCGTGACGGTATTCGCCCTGGGCGCGATGGCGGGTGGGATTGGCTCGAGCATGGCTGAGAAGGGGCAATCCAAGTCGGGGCGCGGCCGCCCCGGACGAGATGGATATGTGGAACGCCTCAACGCCGAACTCGAGCTGTCCCCAGCACAAGCCGATTCGGTTCGAGTCATTCTCCAGCGCTACGAGCCGACCATGGACTCTCTGTGGCGCGAACTCCGGCCGCGTTTCGACTCGTTGAGGGTCGGTGTCCGGCCAGAGATCCTGAGCAGACTCACCGTCGAGCAACAAAGGAAGTACCAAGAAATGCTCGATCGGCGCGAACGAGAATACCGGAACCGGAGGTCCAATGGACGGAAGTAAGTGGCTGGTGCTCGTGCTGGTCGCGCTCACTGCGCAACCAGCAGTGGCTCAGAAGCAGGTGACGCTGAGAGACGCGATCGCGCTGGCAGAGAAGGTGCAACCCCGCATCGTTCAAGCGCAGGGGCAGCTCCGAAGCGTCGGGGCCCAAATCCGTTCCGTGAAGGGTTCATTCCTGCCGAGCCTCTCCTTCAGCGCCAGCGGCTCAAGCAACTTTTCGGAGAGCCAGCGAGTCGATAATACGACTGGGGAATTTGTCACGGGTGGTTCACGATCCAACAGCATGTCCACCTCGTTGAGTTCTTCAGTCACCTTGTTCGATGGCTTCCGCCGCAGCAACGATCTAGGCGCCGCGCGAGCCAATGACGATGCGGCGCGGGCAGACTTGGTGGATGCCAGGTATCAGCAGGCCCTGCAAACGACGAATCAGTTCTTCGACGCACTTGCCGCCCGGCGCCTTCTGACCGTTCGTGAGGCGAGCGTCACCAGAGCGGAAGAGCAGCTCAAGACCTCGATTGCGCGGCTGGCCGCCGGGTCGGCGACGCGATCGGACTCGCTTCGATCGTTGGTCGGGGTGGGGAACGCCCAACTCCAGTTGCTCAACGTGCAGTCGCAACTCGCCACCGCCGAAGCCAATTTGGGGCGGCTTGTGGGTGAAACCGAACGGGTCGAGGCCTTGGATGACTCAAGCTTCTACGAGACGGTGGGAGATCTGGATGAAGCCGCACTCCGACAGGAAGCCGTGGGGAGATCCCCACAGGTCCAGGCCGCGGAAGCCTCCGCGCGGGCGGCCGAGGCTGGTCTCAGAGCATCCCGGTCGAGCTATTACCCCTCCCTGTCCCTGTCAGGCAGCTATTCGCTGAACGGGAGGACGGGGCCAGACTTTGCCCTCCTGTCTCAGAACCAACTGAGCTTGCGCATCAATTGGCCGCTGTTCAACGGATTCAGCCGCGAGCAAGGTGTTGTGGTACAAACTGTCGCTGCGGAAAACGCGCGGGCGCAGCTCGGCGAGTCCCGTCGGCTCATCGTGGCGAATCTCACTGCGCGACTCGCCGAGCTCGAGACCGCGAGACTGCGAATCGAAATCACGGAACGAAGCGTTCAGGCAGCCCAAGAGGATCTCCGGGTCCAACAGGAACGATATCGACTGGGGGCGTCAACCATTCTCGACGTCGTCACGACACAAGAGGCACTGACTCAGGCCGAAGTCGACGCGGTCACTGCCCGCTTCGACTATCTCCGGGCCAAGGCGGCCATCGAAGCCCTCATCGGGAGACCGTTATGACCCCCGCGACAGTCACCGATTCAACGGCCGCTCGGATGGCCAAGCTTCCGGAGGGTGTCCCTCGTGACTCAATCATCGTCACGCGGAATCTCCGCCGCGCCTACGAAATGGGATCGGAAACGGTACACGCCCTTCGGGGCATCGATCTCACCATCCGGCGTAACGAATTCGTGGCGATCATGGGTCCCTCAGGGTCTGGGAAGTCCACACTCATGAACATGATTGGTTGTCTCGACAGCCCGACCGAGGGTCAGTACTGGCTCAACGGTCACCCGGTCTGGGAGTTGGGGGACAACGAGTTGGCACGAATCAGGAACAAGGAGATCGGATTCGTGTTCCAAACCTTCAACCTGCTCCCCCGTGCCACGGCGCTTCAGAACGTCGAGCTCCCGATGGTCTATGCTGGCATGCCCTCGAAAAGAAGGCGCGAGGCGGCAGCCGGAGCACTCGATAGGGTCGGACTCACCGACCGGATGCATCACCGGCCGAATGAGCTGTCGGGCGGTCAGCGGCAACGAGTCGCCATCGCGAGGGCGCTCGTGAACTTGCCCAGTATCCTCCTGGCCGACGAACCGACGGGCAACCTCGATTCGAAAACCAGCGCCGAGATTCTGGAGTTGTTCGAGCATCTGTTTGACGAAGGACAAACCATCATTCTCGTGACTCACGAGCACGACATCGCCGAACATGCTCGCCGTCAGGTGCACCTCCTCGACGGACTCATCGAACGCGATATAGCAACGGAAAAGGCTACCTGATGCGGATACGATCCCTACCCCTCCTGCTGCTTCTTGGCGCATGTGCTGCTGAGCAGGCACCCATCGACCTCTACCAGGCCATTCCGGTCACGCATCGAGACATCGTCGTTGCGATTCGTGCCGCGGGAATGATCCAGCCAGACACGGTGGTCGAGGTCAAGTCGAAGGCCTCCGGCGAGATCCTCGATATCCGGGTCGAGACCGGTCAATTGGTACGGGCGGGCGAACTTCTGGTCCGTGTCGATCAACGAACGGCGAGAAACCGCCTCGCCCAGTCTCAGGCGGAGCTCGACGTTGCGAAGGCGCGTCTGACGAACGCCCAATCTCAGAAGCGGCGTGCGGACGAGCTGTTTAAGTCACAGTCGATCACCCAGGAAGAGCACGAGAACGCCATTCTGGCATTGGCCAACGCCAACTCGGAGGTGGTGCGTGCCGAAGTGTCCTTGGAGAACGCCCAGATCTCCATGGACGATACCGACGTACTCTCGCCGATCAGCGGGACGGTCATCGCCAAGAACGTCGAGCGGGGGCAGGTCATTTCATCCCCGACCAGTGACGTTGGAGGGGGAACCATTCTGCTCACCATGGCCGACCTCAATCTGGTCCAAGTCCGCACGCTCGTCGACGAGACGGACATCGGGAAGATCCGGAAGGGATTGTCGTCGCGGGTGACGGTCGACGCCTTTCCCAATCAGCCCTTCGATGGCGAAGTCCTGAAGATCGAACCGCAGGCCGAGACGCAGCAGAACGTAACGATGTTCCCCGTCTTGATTCGCATCGAAAACCGGAATGGTCTGCTGAAGCCGGGAATGAACGCGGACGTGGAGATCAGTGTGGGACGGCGCACAAACGTACTTGCTCTCCCGAACTCCTCGCTCCGCACCGTTCGGGATGTCGGCTCGGCGGCCGCCGTGCTCGGGATCGGACCTGAGCGACTGGCCGAACTCATGGCGGCGGCGGACGCCCGCCGGGATTCGCTCAATGCGAGTGGAAGCCCCGGCGCGGATTCGACCAGGCCCGCCGCTCCGGCCACCACGGCACCGGCTGGGAATACGATGACCATGGGCGACCGAACCATCACGCTCCCCGAGGGGGTCACCGAAGCCCAGGTGCGGGAAGTCATGCGCAAGCGCTTCTCGGGAGGCCAGTTGTCGGCTGAGGAACAGGCCATCATGGGCAAGCTTCAAAGCGCCATGGGAGGCGCGCGTGGCGGACGTGGTGGACCTGGTGGCGGTGGGGCGGGTCGGCCGCAGAGTTCCGACTATCAGTTCGGGGGCAACTATGTCGTCTTCGTCAAACGACCCGAGGGCCCGACACCGGTACACGTACGGACAGGTCTGACTGACCTCGACTATAGCGAGATCGTCTCGGGCCTCACCGAGGCCGACTCGGTGATCGTGTTGCCAAGTGCGAGCCTGGTCCGTTCACAGGAACAGTGGAAAGAGCGGATAGGACGGTTCAGTCAGGGTGTCCCGGGAATGCGCCAGACCAATACCACGACCACGCAGACCGCCTCTGCAGACACCAGGGGAGGACGACGCTAATCCATGTTGATATTCGAGATCATCAAGGTCGCCTTTTCGAGTATTCGCGCCAACAAGCTGCGTGCAGGTTTGACGATGCTCGGGGTCATTATCGGCGTCTCCGCCGTGATCACGGTGGTGGCGCTCAGCAGTGGTGCCCGAAAGGCCGTCGAGGAGCAGATCGAGGCCCTGGGCGCCAATCTGCTCAGTGTCTCGCCGGGGCAGTCCTTCATGGGGGGGCGAGCCTCGGAGTCCAGGGTGAGTCTTACGGTGGAAGATGCTGAGGCCTTGGCGAGGGACGGCCGGTTGATCGCAGCGGTCGTGCCGGAAATTCAGCGTTCCTTTCCCGTCGAGTACGCGGGGCAGAACGCCAGTCTCAATGTGGTTGGGACCACCAGCAACTATGGGGCTGTTCGGAATGTGAAAATCACCTACGGGCGGATGTTCTCGATTGGCGAGGACGAGTCCCGCCAGCGTTATGCGGTGCTCGGTGCGGCTGTTCCGACGCAGTTCAATGTGCATCCTCGGGCCATCATCAGTCAGACGATCCTCATCCGCGGGCAGCCCTTCGAGGTGATCGGTGTCTTTGAAGCGAAGGGTTCCCAAGGCTGGAGTAACCCTGATGAACAGGTCTATATCCCCCTCAAGACAGCTCAATACCGGATCTTCGGTTCCGACAGATTGCGGAACGTCGCCGTGCAGATCAAGGAAGGCGCATCGCTCGATGCCGGGATGGTGGATATCGAGGGGATCATGCGGCGAGAGCACAAAATCCGCCCAGGGGCAGAGAACGATTTCCAGATCCGGAACTCTCAGGAGTTTCTTGCCACACAGCAGCAGACCACGGAGGTCTTCGGCGTGCTCCTGGCGAGCATCGCCGCGGTCAGCCTGCTCGTGGGTGGAATCGGGATTATGAACATCATGCTGGTCTCGGTGACCGAACGTACCCGGGAGATCGGCATTCGAAAGGCACTCGGTGCCACCCGAGCGAACATCATGTTCCAATTCCTCATTGAATCGCTCGTGCTGTGCCTCGCCGGTGGCGCACTTGGCGTCGCCCTCGGGTGGGGGGCCTCCTCGGTCATGTCGACCAACTTTGGCTGGAACACGTTAGTGTCCCCAACTGCCGTGGCTGTGGCGTTTGCCTTCAGCGCCTTGGTCGGACTCTTTTTTGGCCTTTGGCCGGCACAGCGTGCGGCCAGTCTCAACACCATCGAGGCACTGCGTTACGAATAAACCGGTTTCAAGCGTCTAGGGACGGGTGGTCGAAACCGGGGGGCGGGCCGCAAGGCTCGCCCCGTTTTCGTTTGGGCGGTTGCACGCTATCGTAGGGGTGGGATCGAACACGGCTGACCACGCTCCATTCTGGGAGGAGATGTGCCCCGATCGGTGATTCTCGGCACTGGACGCGCGGTGCCCTCGCGCGTGGTGACCAACGCGGACCTCGCGGAATCCATGGACACGTCTGACGAGTGGATCCTGGAACGAACCGGAATCCGTCAGCGTCATTGGGTGGCCGAGGGGGAAAACGGGGTGGACCTGTCAAAGACGGCCTCGCGCGCAGCACTCGAAGCCTCGGGTCTTCAGCCGTCCGACATCGATGCCATCGTCTACGCGTCCTCGACCCCGGATCACTTTTTCCCCGGGAATTCCCTTTTCCTCCAGCACGAAATCGGGTTCGGTACCATCCCGGCATTCAACGTGGTCAATGCCTGTAGCGGTTTCGTCTATGCGCTCTCGGTGGCGGATGCGTTTGTCCAGACAGGCCGCTACCGCAACATCCTCGTCATCGGGCAAGAGATCCAATCCACTCGCATGGATGTCACCACTCGGGGACGCGGGACCGCCGTCCTCTTCGCCGACGGTGCTGGGGCGGCGATCATCGGGCCCACAGAGGAGGAGGGACGAGGGGTGCTCGCGTTCGACCTGCACGGGGACGGCGCACACGCCGAAAAGCTGTGGGTGGATGGTCCGGGCGCCAAGTACCACCCACCGGTTTCAATCGAACAACTCGAAGAGGGCCGCTACTTTCTTCAAATGGACGGTCGCGACGTCTTTCGACACGCCATCGTTCGCATGCCGGAAACGGTCGAGACTCTGCTCTCCGAAACTGGGCTCACAAAAGAGCAGATCACCCTGCTGATTCCGCACCAGGCCAATCTTCGTATCAGTGAGGCGGTCCAGAAGCGGTTGGGACTCCGGGACGATCAGGTCTACAACAACATCGAACGCTACGGGAATACCACTGCTGCTACCATCCCCATCGCCCTCGATGAATGTGTTCGCGCCGGCCGTCTGCGGCGAGGGGATCTCCTGATCCTCACCGCCTTCGGGTCTGGATTTCAGTGGGGAAGCTGCGCGATCCGGTGGTGAAACCATCGATCAGATGTTTCGTATTGAAACACACAGCCCTCGAAGGAGAGGGCGCGGAACTCTAGGGAGGGACTCATGATCGGACTCCTACTTACCATCGGGGTGGCAGTGGCGGGATTCGTCGTTGCCCGGAATTTCGTCCGTCAACGGCTCCGCTTCGTGGACGGTATCCGCTCGCCATTCGCCCCCCTCGTGGCCGGGGTGGCAGTGGCGCTGATCACCTGGCCGCTCGCGATCCTCCCGGTGATCACGACCGGACTCTGTGCGGTGCTGGGCATCGGGGCTGGATTGGGAACCCGCAGTGGAGTGAAGGCGCTTCGGTCGGGCGACTGATTATTATCGGGGCATGACAACCATACGCTGTGCCCGTTGCAAGAAGGATGGGGATCGGATGGCTTTCCGTCCTTTCCCAAACGACCTGGGGCTCCGAGTGTTCGAGACGATCTGCAGTGTCTGTTGGGCCGAATGGGTGGCGCACCAACAGGCACTGATCAACCACCACGGTTTGAATCTGCAAGACCCGAAAGCGCGGGCCTACCTCTACGAGAGCCTCGAGCAGTATCTCTTTACCAGCGAACCCCAAGCCTGATCACGAGGTCCACCGCGGGGCCGAAGGAGTAGAGGTCCTCCACTACTCCGGCAATGATTTCAGGCCCGCCATCGGCGGTCCGCAAGAGAAAGCCTGCGTCGAGTGAAACGTCGCCGGCGTCCATGGCTGGGACGGTCGTCGAGTGGTACACCGGCGAGTGATAGAACACATTCGCGTAGATCGACTGATGTCCCCAGAATCGGAGCCGTCCCCCGGCGCTTGCCGCGAACATGGCGGTGCGCTGCCACTCCGCGAGATCTCCTGCGGCGGGTGAGAACCCCGCGCCGACACTCCCTTCCAACCGCAGACGCCCGATAGGATTCGAGCGGGCGGTCGAGGTGACACCTATGGCCACTGCCTCGAGCCCGTATCCGGGTGTGCCGCTCGAGACCGGAAGCCCGATACTCACCGTCGTCTGGACATTGGCGTTGTGCCGAACTCCAGCGGTGACCCGGATGTCGGCGAGCGCGACCCCCGAACGATCCCGTGTAACGACCCTCCCGTCAGGAAGCAGGATCTCGTAGTCGAACGTTCCGTCCGGACGATCTTCTCGTCGGAGCTGATCGAGCCCAAGGAGACGATGGTAGCGGTTGAGGACGGGATCGAGAAACCCCGCGTAGGCTCCCCATACTCCCACTGTGCCTTCAACAAATCCCTTTTTCCCGATCCCATGCCTGACCCGACCCTCCAGGCGGAGAACCTCGGCATCCAGCACGATCCGAGCGCGAGCGCGTTCGGTGAATTCAACCATACTGGCATAATCGAGGATGGTCTCGACTTGCCAACCAGACGCGAAGTCGGCAAGAGGAATGAACCCGAGGGCCGACCGCGAGGTCACGATC
>QKDC01000025.1 GCA_003246755.1 Gemmatimonadota bacterium
AAGCACCGAGTCTCCGAGTCTCCGGTTGCCAAGGTACCTCTTTGGGCTACCCCTACCAGCGGGCAACCGCTACATCGTCGCCGCCATGCTGATGAATCCAGGCCAGACCGCGCGGCGTATGCGTATGCGGGTGCGCCTCTCCTACCTTCGCCCCGGTCGCCTGTTCCCACTGTTCAAGGTCTATCCCTTCACGATGGACGTCGAATATCCCCTCGGTGGAGAGGGCGGTCGTCACGACTTCGACCTCCCCGCGGGGCGCTCACACAGGCACTGGGAGGGCTCCCCCGCGATCGCTGGTCGGCTGATCGGAGTCGGAGGGCACGCCCACGACTATGTCACAGCCCTCTCCCTCGTGGACATGACGACCGGCGACACACTCTGGCAATCACGCCCGGTTGTGGATTCAGCGGGACGAATCGTGCGAGTGCCAACCACCTTCTTCGTCCGCTGGTACCGTCTCGGCCTCCTGATCACCCCAACCCACGTCTACCGCGTATCAGTGGAATACGACAACCCGACTGGTGCCACCATTACCTATGGCGGAATGGGATCAATCCTCGGGCTGATCGTACCTCACCGGAAGACGCCATGGCCGACGGCCTCTCTCTCTGACCAGACCTTTCTGACCAGCGTACGGTACCTGCTGGACAACATGGCCGATGTCGGTATGACCCCCAATGCACACCACCGGCACTGAGGGCACTTTTCTGTTTGGGGAGCACGAGACGGAACGGATTCTTCCGTCCACCCTTCCCGCGTTGCTGAAGTGGCGGGCCGCAGAAGAGGGGACCCGCACGGCAGGCCGGTTCCTGACGGACGGTGAAACGGAGTCCGCGGCGGTCAGCTACAGCGGACTGGATCTGTGGGCGCGCGCCGTCGGGGCCATGCTTCAGGACGCTGCAACTCCAGGCGACCGAATCCTCCTGGTCTATCCACCGGGGTTGGAGTTTCTGGGGGCGTTCCTTGGGGTGCTCTACGCCGGGATGAGTGCGGTGGTTGTCCCACCACCACACCCCGCGCGGCGAGAGCAGTTTCTCGCTCGCACGGCCGGCATTCTCCGCGACGCCAGGCCGACGGTCGCTTTGACGACCCCGGACTTGCGGGAGAGTCTCGCCAGGCATACGGGACGGAGCAGTCTGCGAGTGCTCACCTGGTCCCAATTCGACGACGTCGCCTCAACAGCTCTCGCGTTTCGAGGTCCTGAATCCCAGCCCGGAGATCTCGCCTTCCTGCAATACACCTCAGGAAGCACCAGCGAGCCCAAGGGGGTCATGGTGACGCACGGGAACCTGATCGAAAACCTTCGCGTGATTCACGAACGGTTTAGCCCGGCGCACGGTGATGCCACCAGCGTGGCCTGGCTGCCACCTTACCACGACATGGGTTTGATCGGTGGTATGCTGGCGCCACTCTATTTCGGGGCGCCGGTGACACTGATGCCGCCGCTTGCCTTCGTGCAGCGGCCCTGGCGTTGGCTCGAAGCGATCTCGCAGACACGCGCCCGCATCAGCGGCGGGCCGAGCTTCGCCTACGAACTCTGTGTTCGGAAGGTGACCCCGGAACAGCGCGACAGGCTCGATCTCCGCAGTTGGGAGGTCGCATTCAACGGTGCGGAGCCGGTGGATCCAAAGCCGCTCGCGGCGTTTGCGGAATACTTCGCGCCAGCCGGATTCCATGCCGGGGCGTTCAAGCCCTGCTATGGCCTGGCGGAGTCAACTCTTATGGTGTCGGCGGTGTCATGGGCAGGCTTACCCTCCGTTCGGGCCTTCGACAAGGCAGATCTGGCAAGGGGCATAGCGACACGGTGCTCCGAGGATGCACCCACTGGGAGGACCCTGGTCTCGTGCGGAGCGCCGGTGTCGCCCATCGCGATCGTCGACCCTGATCGACTGCAGGCCTGTCGCCCGGGACGGATTGGGGAGATCTGGGTGTCTGGCCCAAGTGTCGCCGCGGGGTACTGGAATCGCCCTGAGGAATCACGTGACGCTTTTCAGGCCAGGTTGGGTCATACGGGGGATGGACCTTTTCTCCGCACGGGTGACCTCGGGTTTCTTCTCGAAGGTGAGTTGTTCGTCACGGGTCGCCTCACCGATCTGATCATCATCGATGGCCAGAACCATCATCCACAAGACATCGAGCGCACGGTTGGTGGAGTACTCCTCTCGCCGGGTCCGGGGGCGTGCGCAGCGTTCTCGGTCGAAGGGGATCGGGGAGAACGGCTGGTGCTTGTCATCGAGGTGGCCAGTCGCTCACTCCTCGAGCCGGACGGGGTCAGGCGCCAGGTTCGCACTGCCGTGACGCAGCACCACGACTTGGGTGTGACCGACGTCGTCTTCGTGAGGAGGGGTCGGATCCCCAGGACCCCGAGTGGCAAGGTGAGGAGAAGCTTGTGCAGGACGATGTACCTGGATGGCCTCCTAACCTCAGTGGAGGAGAGATGAAGTTCGGCATGTTCATCGACCTGCAAATCCCCAGACCCTGGCCCGAGGGAGCGGAGTTACGCCTGTTCCAGGAGGCCCTGGACCAAGTCGAACTGGGTGACCGGATCGGCATCGACTATGCCTGGGCGCAGGAGCACCACTTCCTCGAGGAGTACTCGCACTCATCGGCCCCCGAGGTCTTCCTGGCCGCGTGCAGCCAACGTACGCAGCACATCCGTCTAGGACATGGGATCGCGGTGATGTCACCGTACTTCAATGCCCCCGCACGGGTGGCTGAGCGGCTGGCGACCCTCGACCTGATCAGCAATGGGCGTGTGGAATGGGGGACGGGTGAATCCGGAACCCGTCTCGAACTCGAGGGGTTCGGCGTTGACTTTGTCGACAAGCGGCCGATGTGGGCTGAAGCAGTCCGGGAAGTCGCTCGGATGATGTGCATGGAGCCGTATCCTGGCTTTCACGGCAAGTACTTTTCCATGCCCGCGCGGAACGTGGTTCCCAAGCCGATCCAACATCCACACCCTCCGCTGTGGGCGGCGTGTTCCAACCGCGACAGTCTCCAACTCGCCGCCAAGCTGGGAATCGGGGCGCTGACCTTCGCCTTCGCCAGTGCCGATGAGGCCCGGTTCTGGGTTGAGGAGTACTACGAGACCTTCGCCAAGGAATGCACGCCCATCGGACGGGCTGTAAATCCGAACGTAGCCGTTCTCACGGGATTCATGTGCCATTCGGACCACGAGGTCGCGAGGACACGCGGGGCTGAGGGAGCGCAGTTCTTTGCCTTCGGGCTCGGGCACTACTGGCGCGACGGCACGCACGTGCCCGGACGGACAAGACTGTGGGAGGAGTTCCGACAGCAACCACACGGCGCGATGGACACCGTCGACCGATCGCGCCAGAAGGCAGGAATGGGCGGAATCGGGACCCCTGATGAGCTGAGAGAATACTTCGAGGCGTACGAAGAAGCCGGGGTCGACCAGATGATTCTGCTGCAACAGAGCGGGGGCTATCGCCACCAACACATTTGCGAATCACTGCAGTTGTTCGGCGACACGCTGCTGCCCGAGTTCAGAGAGCGGGAACGGAAGCGGGAAAAGGAGAAGGCGCAGCGCCTCACTTCGGACATTGCCGCCGCCCTGTCCCGGATCCCCCCGCTCGAGGTAACCGAATCCATCCCCTCGATCGAGGCGTACCCGGCACTCTGGGCCCGTCAGGCAGGTACCTCGGGGGATCTGGCCCCCGACCGGCGGCCTGGCGCCGCCTCCCTGTGGCAGGTCCAGGTGGGAGGTGGTGGGGCGCACACGCCTGAGGAAACATCGTGACGGTCTCAGAAATCAGGGCCTGGTTGGTCGAAAGGATCGCCGAGGCAACGGGACTTCCGTCAGAAGCCATCCGTGGGTCGGATCAGTTCGAGAGCTTCGGCATGTCCTCTCGGGATGCCGTCAGCCTATCGGGGGACCTGGAACTGTTGTTGGGATGCAGTCTGCCGGCAACGCTGGTGTACGAGTATCCCAGCATCGATGCCCTTGCCCATCACCTGGGTGCGTCCCCGGGGCCCTCTCCAAACACCGCTTCGGCGGCCCGTGAGGGTTCGGTCGTGGGTCAGGCTATCGCAGTCGTCGGGATGGCCTGCCGGTTCCCGGGTGCGGATGGGCCCGAGGCCTTTTGGAGTCTGTTGCGTAATGGAAAGGACATGATTCGAGAGGTGCCCCTGGATCGGTGGAATGCCGGTGCGGTTTACGACCCCGATCCCACGGTCCCGGGAAGGAGCGTGAGCCGTCAGGGTGGTTTTCTGGATCAGGTCGATGAGTTCGATGCCTTCTTTTTCGGGATCTCTCCTGGCGAAGCTGAACGGATGGATCCGCAGCAGCGTCTTCTCCTGGAACTCGCCTGGGAAGCCTTCGAGGATGCCGGTTTCCCAACAGAACGCCTTGCGGGATCGCAGACGGGTGTATTCGTCGGTGCGTCGGTGAACGAATACAGCCTTCTTCAGGCCAACCAGTACGACAAGCTCACGGGTCACTCGGGGACCGGTAATGCGCTCTCGATTGCCGCCAACCGCATCTCGTATTTCATGGATCTGCGTGGCCCCAGCATGGTAGTGGATACGGCCTGCAGTTCCTCTCTCACGGCAATCCATCTCGCCTGCCAGAGCCTACGAAGCAGCGAGTGTACCATCGCCGTCGCCGGTGGTGTCAACATCGTGCTCGAGCCCGCACATTCGATCGCTTTTACCAAGGCGGGAGTCCTCGCCCCGGATGGTCGCTGCAAGACCTTCGACGCCCGGGCGGATGGCTACGTCCGTGGGGAAGGCGCGGGCCTCGTGGTGCTGCGGCCCCTCGATCGAGCGCTGAAGGATGGCAACACCATCCACGCGGTGATCCGGGGCAGTGCGCTCCGGCAGGATGGCCGTACCAACGGGCTCATGGCACCGAGCCGAGAGTCACAGGTTGCCGTGTTGGAGGCGGCATGTCGAGCCGCCGACGTTTTGCCGGGATCGATCCAGTATGTCGAAGCGCACGGGACAGGGACATTGCTGGGAGATGCGATCGAAGCCGTGGCGCTTGGTACCGTGTTGTCGAAAGGGCGGTCGGGTCCGCCCTGCGCCATCGGATCGGTCAAGAGCAACTTCGGGCACCTCGAAGCGGCAGCGGGCGTCGCCGGCCTCATCAAGGTCGTGTTGGCCCTGAAGCACCGAGAGCTTCCTCCCTCCCTGCATTTCGAAACTCCCAACCCGCACGTGCCGTTCGATGAACTCGGCCTACGCGTACAAACATCCGTGGGTTGCTGGAGCGAAACCAGGGGTGAGCTGCTCGCCGGGGTCAGTTCATTCGGGTTCGGCGGAACCAACGTCCACATGATCGTGTCGGCTGCTCCCGAACCACAACGATCGACTGACACCCTGCCGCTGGCGAAGGAACTGGTTCTCTTGCCGGTGTCGGCGAAGACGCCCGAGGCGCTGGCGGCCCTCTGTCGGTCTTACCGGACCCTCCTGTCATCGCAGGAGGTGTCACTGGGCGATGTCTGTGCCGGTGCCAGCCTCCAGCGCACTCACCTCGATCGTCGGGTGGCGTTCCTTGGGGAGTCGGCATCGGCGCTGGCCGAGGCGATCGGCGGCTACCTGGAGAACTCTGAGCACCCGGGCGTCCTGCGGGGGAGCACGACGCGGTCCGACCACCCTGGCCCGGTGTTTGTCTTTTCCGGCCAAGGAGGCCAATGGCCCGGCATGGGCCGGGTGCTGTTGGAGTCCGAGCCGATCTTCAGGGATGCGCTCATCCGCTGCGACGCTCTGCTCCGAGATTGGGTACCCTGGTCGCTCCTCCAGGTCCTGAACGGCGACGACCCGGAGCACGACCTCGACGACATCGACGTCGTCCAACCAGCGTTGTTCGCCATGCAATTCGCGCTGGTCGCCCTGTGGCGTTCCTGGGGCATTGAGCCCGCGGCGGTGGTCG
>QKDC01000138.1 GCA_003246755.1 Gemmatimonadota bacterium
GAGCGCCAGGGCGTCGGCCGCTGGAGTGGCCAGCTCGACAACCTCGACGGCGTCCTCCATCCGCGTTGGTTTGCCAAAGCGGGCCTGGGCGCGCAGACTCATGAACTCGCCTGTACCCTGGAGAAGGTCCAGGGAAAAGTATCCATCCGCCTGAAACATGCGGAGTGATCGAACGCGGGTCCGGGCGATCCGTGATGCCGTCACCGACGCGACAGCGCCGTTCGCGAATTCCACGCGCGCGTTGGCCACATCTTCGTGGGGAGACAGGACCGCCACACCCGATGCCCTGACTTCGGTGACCTCTGTTCCACCGGTCAGGTGGAGGATCAGATCGAGATCGTGAATCATCATATCGAGGACGACCGCCACGTCGGTGCCTCGCAACTGGAAGGGGGCCAGGCGGGTACAGTCGAAGTAACGAAGATCGGCAAAGTATGGACGGGCCGCGCGGATCGCCCGGTTGAACCGCTCCACGTGCCCGACTTGGAGTTGGAGGCCTTGTCCTTCCGCCGCACGACATAGCGCATCCGCCTCGTCGAGCGTCGCCGCCAGCGGCTTCTCCATGAGGACCGGCTTCCCCATTGCCAGGGCCCGAAGGCCGACCTCCGCGTGCACCGGTGTCGGCACGGCAATCGTCACCGCGTCACTCCGCCGGAGCAAGTCATCGAGGTCGGATGCGGCCGTTGACCCGGTTTCTCTGGCTACCTGGGCGCTCCGGAGCGGGTCGATGTCATAGACCCCCGATAAGGTCACTCCATCGAAGCCGGCGAGATGGCTCGCGTGTAGCCTCCCAAGGCGTCCGACCCCCACGACCCCGACGCGCAGTTTGGCCTTCACGCGGGGACGCCCCTCCGCGAGTCGTCGAGGAAGGCGACCAACTGCTCGACCTCCGGGACACCGGCGCACTCCCGCATGACCCGTTCGACGGCCGCGCCGGGGAGGAGATCGGAATTGAACAGCAGGCGATAGGCCTTCTTCAGGGCGGCGATGGTTTCCGGTGGATAGTTGGCGCGCTGGAGACCCACGGTGTTGAGGCCAAAGAGACGGATGGGATTCCCCACAGCTTTGACAAAGGGTGGGATATCCTGGGGGACCCGGCTCGAGCCACCGACAAATGCGAATGTCCCAATGACGACAAATTGATGGACGGTCACGAGGCCCGATACCGTGGCTCGCTCATGAATGACCACGTGCCCCGCCAACTGCGTCCCGTTCGCGATGATGACCCCGTCCCTGATGTCACAATCGTGCGCGATGTGGACATAACTCATCAGATAAGCGTTCCGCCCAATCCGAGTCGTTCCCGAGGCGGCCGTGCCCCGGTTGACGGTCGTGTACTCCCGGATCACGGCGTGGTCCCCTACCTCCACCCAGGTCTCCTCCCCGGCATACTTGAGATCCTGTGGGTCGCCACCGATGATCGATCCCACACCGATCCGCACTCCCGATCCGAGCCTCGTGTTGTGCTCCAGGACGGCCCGCGCCTCGATCCGGCATCCGTCTCCCACGATGACTCCAGGACCGATGATGGCAAAGGGGCCGACGCTCACCCCGGTCCCGAGTTCGGCACCGGGGTCGAGCAGCGCGGTGGGGTGGATGACCGTGTTCACCGATCGACGACTCGAGCCATCATTTCCGCCTCGGCGACGAGCTGCCCCGCAACCCATGCCATCCCCTTCATCTGGCAGGTCCGGCCACGATGCTTCACCATGGTCACTTCGAACTGCAACTGATCGCCGGGGATCACCGGTTTCCTGAATTTCACCTGATCGAGTGACATGAAATAGACCACTTTGGTTTCGGGGTGCTCGACGGACCCCATCATCAGGAATCCCCCCACCTGGGCCATGGCCTCGATGATGAGCACCCCCGGCATGATGGGATGACCTGGAAAGTGACCTTGGAAAAACGGCTCGTTGATCGTGACATTCTTGAGCCCGACAATCCGATCCTGCTCCACCTCCAGGATGCGATCCACCAGCAACATCGGGTATCGGTGCGGTATCACGTCGAGAATCTGGGTGATGTCCATCGCTCCCCCTTGCCGGTTCACGGTTCGCGCGATGGCCCGGGCCACGGCAACGTTGCCTCGATGACTCGGCCTGTGGGCCACGATGTGTGCCTGCACTCGCCCGCCGGCGAGGAGCAAGTCGCCAATAATGTCTCCAACTTTGTGTCGCAGAAATTCGTCCGGCCACCTGAGGGTGGTTCCAATCACCTCGGTGTCCGACAGAACCACGGCGTTCTCGGTCGAGGCCCCCTTGAGGAGCCCTTCCGCCTGTAACCCCTCTACCTCACTGGTGAACCCGAAGGTCCGTGCCGCCGCAATCTCCCGCCGAAAGACGGCATTCGACACGTCGAAGCTACCCGTCTGGCGCCCAATCAGGGGATGGTCCCATTCGATGGTGACCGTGAGCCGCAGTCCCGGCTCCGGGTTCGGTGCCACGATGTAGCGTGAGGCACCCTCGGATACCACGAAAGGGGTCTCGACCCGCATCACGCGGGTCTCACCCTCCTGCTCGGCGATGCCCGCCCGATCGAAGAGTTCAACAAACGGCATGAACGAGCCATCCGCGATGGGGGGCTCCGGGCCATCCAGCTCAAGGAGGAGGTCATCGTACCCGAGCGCACTGACCGCCGCGAGGAGATGCTCGACGGTGTGGATCGTGGCGTCGCCGCTCCCGATGGCCGTTCGCCGTTCCGTGGTCGCCACTTCCCTCTCCAGCGCACCGATGGTGGGCTGCCCGGGAAGGTCCGCCCGGCAGAAGCGAATACCCTCACCGGCGCGTGCCGGCCGACACGTCACCGTGGTTGAGGCACCGGTATGGAGCCCAACTCCACTGAGGGAAGCGGGTGTGGCAGCAGTCCGCCTAGTCACGATGGTCAGGCTCGCGAGCCAAATCTTCGAGCTTTCGCGCCAGCGGCACCAGCCGATGCAAGACGGCCTGGGACCTCAAGAACTCTCGATTGGGACGTGCCGGAAAGCCGGAAACGTCTTGTCCTGCATCAATGTCCCCCGCGATTCCTGTCTGTGCGGCTGCGCGAACCCGGTCACCGACCGAGACGTGATCGCGCACCCCAACCTGTCCGGCCAGGGTAACCCAATTGCCCAGGCGTGCACTCCCCGCGATCGCCACCGAGCCCATGATGAGGCAGTGCTCTCCGATCTGGACGTTGTGCGCGATATGAACGAGGTTGTCGATCTTGGTGCCTTTGCCGATCACGGTGTCGCCCAACGTCCCTCGGTCGATGCAGACGTTTGCCCCGATCTCGACATCGTCTGCGATCCGGCAACCCCCAGCATGCGGAATCGGGTGGTGCCCTTCCGCACCCGAAATGTAGCCGAACCCGCGTTCCCCAATGACGCTGCCTGCCTGGATGACGACTCGGGTCCCAATCCGGGTCCCGGAGCAGCAGACGACCCTGGCCCTCAACCAGGAGTCGTCCCCGACCTCGACACCGGGTTCGAGTGTCACTCCCGGCCCGATCCGTACCCGATTCCCGAGGCGAACCCGACTTCCAATGACGCTGAAGGCGCCGATGGATACACCCTCACCCATCGTTACGTCCGCCTCGACGTGCGCCATCTCGTCGACTCCACCTCTGGGGGCCGCTGGCTCGGGGTGAAAGTGGGTGAGAAGATCAACAAACGCGCGCCGCGGATCTTCAACGACGACTCGGGTCGAGGGACCGTCGGGGACGTCCTCAAACCCTGGGGGTACGAGTACCACCCCGGCCTTGCTCTTCCGAAAGATCGGGAGGTTCCCGGTACCGCTTACGAACGAGACATGAGGGCGGTCGGCATCGTCGAGAGGCGCGACTCCCTCGAGCACCACCTCCCCAGAGCCGACCAGGCGGCCACCGACAAAGTCAGCGACCGCCTGGGCCGTCAAGCGAACGGGCATCTCGGTCAGTTCTGAGACTGATTCACTCGAAGTACCACACGCTGCGTGATGTCGAGCGACTTATCATAGGTGATGATGCCCAATCCCTGCGCGCTCAGATCCACGACCATGGAGTAGTTATTCTCCGCTCGGAGGCCATCGATGATGGCACTGAGTCGTTCCTGCATCGGACTCAGGAGCTCCTCTTCCCTCCTCCCAAGTTGCTGCTGAATCTCCGCGATCCGCTGCTGGATCCGGTCGCTGGTCGCCTGCAGCTCACTCTGCTTGGCCGTCCGATTGCTCGGGGTGAGCATGACTTGCTGCTGTTGGAAGTCTGTGGCCGCCGAGTCCAGGCTCGCTTGCATGCGCTCGATTTCAACCCGACCCGCCGCCAGTTCGGCGGTAAAGGTTGACTCCGCCTGCGCGTAGCCCGGCATGCTCTGGAGGACCAATCGGGCATTGACGAAGGCGATCCTTCCAGGAACAGGCGCCTGCTGAGCCATCGCCGTCGTCGTGATCATCGTGGTCACGCTGAGGGCGAGGAGCATCTTCATATTGCGAACGACACACTTCATACTCGGTCCTCCTGAAAAGATCGTCATGGGATCCACGCTTATGGATCAGAAGAAGTTGCCAAGCCGGAAGTGCACCTTCCAGCCGGGGTCCGGCTCACCAAGAAAGTCCACTCGATCGATGCCATACCCAAGATCGAGCCCGATGGGGCCAAGGGGGGAGATGATGGCCACCCCGAAGCCGTAACTCCGAAAAAGCCGGAGCGGGTTGTACTGCCGGGGACCACGATAGACGTTCCCGGCGTCAAAGAATGCACTGATGTAGAGCGCTTGACTGATTCGGGCCCCGGTCTCGACGGTGAAGGCCGCGAACGACTGTCCAAAAGCACCACCGGAGGCCGAGGTTGCTCCCGCCCGCGGGTCGAATCCATTGGGGGTGATGGAAAACTCCTCATACCCACGGAGGGGGATTCCGTACTGGACCCCGCCCATGGTATACAGCTCGGTGAAGAATGGTCCTGGGTCCCCGATGACGAATCCGGACTTCGCGGTGATGCCCATGGTCAACTGAATCCCGGTGCCGAACTCTCCCGTGCCGCCCAGAATCCCAATCGGGGTGTACCACCGGCCATCGACATCGATCTTGCGATAGTCCCCGGTCCCTCCGAGAAACCCGCCGTTCAACTCTCCCCCGATGGTGATCGAATGACCGGCAACGGGGAAGGGCAATCCGATCCGCGTATCGCGCACCAGCGAGGTTCCCAAGGAGGACCGACCGCATTCGGCGCAACTGAATTGCGCCCGGAGATCATCCGAGCCCTCAGTATAGGAGATCTTCTGATAGCCGTAGGAGGTGAACAGCCGGGTGTACCGTGCCCCCAAGACCGGGAAGCCGACCTGGAGTGATCCACCGACCTGTTTCCTTCGGCCAAGATCGCCCACCGTGTAGCGCTGCCGCGAGTTGAACAGGCTGATGGTGGTCGAGATCCTCGACTGACGAAAGGCAGGATCGGTATACGACAGATTGAAATCGTTGATATTGGAGCCGAACTGCCACTGCAGACGGCCGCGCTTGGCCTTGCCGAAGAGATTCGGCTCTTCGAGGCCGATGAACCCGCCAACCCCTGTCCCCTGCCCCAACGTTGCTCCGAACTGGATGTTTCCGGTCCGACGCTCGGTGACGCGGAAGATGATGTCCACGTCGACCCCGTTCTCCGTGGTTTGCACGTCGGGAGGGGCCAGCGGTTGCTGGAAGAAATTGAGATTGGAGATGTTCTCGTACGACCGGATCAACGCCTCGCGATTGAACGTCTCTCCCGGAATCATCACGATTTGCTCGCGGATCACTCGCTCGTGCGTGACGTCGTTGCCCACGATCAGTACTTTGTTGATCGTGGCGGGACTGCCTTCCCGAATGGTCCACCTGAGGTCAAGGTACGATTTACCGTCAGCGCCGGTGCGGCGCGTGGTTTCCGGGTCGATTTGAGAATAGATATACCCCGTGTTGGCATACAGGGTCTGGAGCTTCTCGGTCGCGTCCTCCCAGCTGAACCGAGAGAACGGCACACCGACCGAGACACCCGTCCCGACATCGGAGGCGTCGCCGAACGGCAAGTAGGAGGCGACCTCCTCGACCGAATACCGGCGATTCCCCGTGATGTCGATCGTTCCCACGAGGTAGGGAGTTCCCTCATCGACTTCCAGCCTGAGGATCGCCTTGCCCGGGACGGAATCGGCAATCAGGGTATCGGAGAGCACCTGAAAGTCGATATGCCCGCGATCCCCATACCAGCGCGGCAGACTCTCGCGGATGTCACGATCGATCTTCTCCTCGGTGTACTCCCCCCGTTGAAACCACCAGAACCCCTCGGGTCGTGACGACATGCCTGACACGACGTCTTCGTCGGGGAAGGCATCGTTCCCATCGATGATCACTTGACTGATTGCGACGCGATTGCCCTCCGTGATGTCGTAGAGCAGACGCACCGCACCCGTGCCGATCGGCGCCTCGACCAGCTTCACCTCCGCGGCATAGAAGCCACGCTTCTTGTAGAGCGAATCGATCGCGGCTCGGGCACGACCCGCCTCGGCACGGTCGAGGGGACGCCCTTCGATCAGCCCCACTTTACCCCTCACCGCACTCTCGGGAACCTGGTCGGCTCCCCGGACCGCCCAGCGGCCGAGGATCGGGCGTTCGGTCACCCGGATGGCGATGATGATATTGGTGTCGGAACCGCGCTGCTCGACCAGGACATCGTCGAATTGACCAGTGCGGAAGAGTGCCTGAATGGCGCGCTGAACGAAGCGATAATTGATGGTATCGCCGACGATGAGCCCTGAGGACTGGAGGATTTGGCTACTGGAGACCCGGTGGTTCCCTTCAACGACGAGGCTGTCGATCGGCACGCCTTGTCTGCCGATGGTCGTCCCCTGTTGGGCATGCGACGAGGTGGGGCGACCCATGGCCACGCCACAGAGCACCGTGCCGATCACGAACCGTCGAAACGACCAGAACCGACTCACCTGCCTCAACCCCCTTCCAACCTCAGCCCGACGATCAGGCCTTGGTGCCAGTGAGGGTCCTGAAGACCAGGTGGTCGCCTTCGGAGGCCACATCCATCTCGATCTCGTCGCCCTTGACGAGATCACCGGTGAGCAGTCGCTCACTGAGGGGATCCTCGACGAACCGTTGAATGGCCCGTCTCAGCGGCCGTGCACCGTAGTTCTCGTCGTACCCGTGCTGGACCAGAAAGTCGAGAGCTTCCGGTGTGAGGTGGATCTCATCGCCGAGACGGAGTTCCACTTCGTGGAGCATGATCGTTACGATGTTTGCGATGTGCGTCCGATCGAGCGGGTGGAAGACGATGACGTCATCGAGTCGATTCAGAAACTCCGGGTTGAAGACTTTCTGGAGTTCGTCGCGGATCGTCTCCGCCATGCGTTCGAAGCCATGGGAGGCCTCCTCGCTGTGGAAGCCCAGACTCTTGCCCTTGGCGATATCTCTGGCTCCGACGTTGGAGGTCATGATCACGACGGTGTTCTTGAAGTCGACGACTCGACCATAGTTGTCCGTCAGGTGGCCCTCATCCAGCACTTGCAGCAGGATGTTGAAGATGTCCTGGTGGGCCTTCTCGATCTCATCGAGTAGAATCACCGAGTACGGCCGGCGGCGCACTGCCTTGGTCAGCGCCCCGGAATCCTCATACCCGACATATCCGGGTGGCGCGCCAATCAGACGCGACACCGAGAACTTCTCCATGTATTCCGACATGTCCACCCGAATCAGGGCCGACGCGTCGGCAAAGAGGAACTTGGCCAGCGAACGGGCCAATTCGGTCTTCCCGACACCCGTCGGACCACAAAAGATGAACGTCCCGATCGGGCGGTTGGGATCCTTGAGCCCGGCACGACTGCGACGAATGGCACGCGCAATGGCCTTGATCGCCTCATCCTGACCCACCACCGACAAATGCAGTTCATCCTCCATCCGGAGGAGCCTGGTGGTTTCCGCCTCACGCAGCCGCGTCAGTGGGATGCCGGTCCACCGCGAGACGATGAAGGCGATGGCCTCCTCGTCGATCACCGGCCGGAAGGTCTGTCGCTCTCGCTCCCATTCTTCCTGCCGAACCCGGATCTTGGTCTGCAGATCACGCTCGGAATCCCGGAGGGCGGCCGCCCGTTCGAAGTTCTGGTCGCGAACGGCATTTTCCTTGTTCTCGTTCACCTGCTCCAACTCACCCTTGAGGGTGGCCACATCGTCGGGTGGGACCTGTGAGGCCAGTCGTGCGCGGGCACCGGCCTCGTCCACGACATCGATCGCCTTGTCGGGCAGAAAGCGGTCGGTGATGTAGCGGTCTGCCAATTCTGCCGCGGCCACGAGGGTGGTATCCGGAATCTCGATACGGTGGTGATCTTCGTATTTCTTGCGAAGCCCCTTCAGGATCTCCACGGTCTGTTCCACCGTGGGGGGCTCCACCATCACGGCCTGGAACCGCCGCTCCAACGCACCATCCTTCTCGATGTACTTCCTGTACTCGTTCAGCGTCGAGGCCCCGATGCACTGGAGCTCACCCCTCGACAAAGCCGGCTTCAGCATGTTGGAAGCGTCAATCGCACCCTCGGCTGCGCCTGCCCCCACCAGGGTGTGAAGTTCGTCGATGAATAGGATCACATTCTTGTTTGATGCGATCTCGTTCATGACGGCCTTCAGGCGCTCCTCGAATTGGCCCCGGTACTTGGTACCGGCAATGACGGCGGCCATGTCCAGAGACAGCACGCGATGCTCGCGCAAGACATCGGGGCATTGGCCGTTGGCGATCAGGATGGCAAGCCCTTCCACGATGGCCGTCTTTCCGACCCCGGGCTCACCGATGAGGACCGGGTTGTTCTTCTTCCGGCGGGCCAGGATTTCCATGACCCGCTGAATCTCTTCTTCCCGACCGATGGTTGGATCGAGTTCTTCGCCCCGCGCCAAGAGTGTGAGATCGCGGCAGAAGTGGTCGAGCGCCGGTGTCTTGGACTTCTTCTCTGATCGAGAACCGCCGCTCGCCGCCGGTGCCGGAGCACTCCCAGCCGCTGGGGCCGAGGGCATGTCACTACCCAGGAGCCTCAACGTTTCCGCCCGTGACTGCTCGAGATTGACCCCGCTATCCATCAGGACCTGAGCCGCTATGCCCTTCTCTTCGCGGAGGAGCCCAAGGAGCAGGTGCTCCGTGCCCACATAGCTGTGGTTGAGTTCGCGCGCCTCAGCCATGGCGAGTTCGAGGACCTTCTTGGCCCGGGAGGTATAGGGAAGATCGGGCCCGGTGACGGCACCAGCTTTGCCCTTCTTCACCGTCTCCTCGATCTTCTCCTGGATCTCCTCGAGATCGACACTGAGATTGGTGAGAACGGCCGCGGCCACCCCCTCGCCTTCGCGAATGAGGCCCAAGAGGATGTGTTCGGTTCCCACGTACTCATGGTGGAGCCGCGCGGCTTCCTCCCGAGCCATCGAGAGAACTTTCCGAACCCGATCCGTGAAGTTGTAGCTGTTCATCGACCCGCCTCCTCCTCGAGTGTCCGCCGGACATACCGCGCGCGCCCCACGGCCAACTCCCGCTCTGACGATGCCGCACCTGCCTCGGTCGCCAGGTGTGCCGGTTGCGTGAAAACCAGCACCTTGTTCAATGCATACATTCCGACGTTTGGAATGAGCCCGAGGCCCACACCGAGACGAACACCGCTAAGGAGGTTCATCGCCTCCTCGAAGGACAGACTGCGAGCGTATCTGAGCAGACCATAGGCACGCCACACCTTGTCCTCGATCACCCCAGGCGCATCCCGGAGCAGCACCTCCCGGGCGCGTTCCTCGTACCCTACGACCTCGTGCACGATCTTTGCCAAATGATCGAGGAGGTCGGCCTCGGATTTCCCCAGCGTCGTCTGATTTGACAGCTGGAAGAAATTGCCAACCACCTCACTCCCCTCCCCGTAGAGGCCCCGAAAGGTCAGTCCAACCTGCACCAAACTCTGCAGGACCTTGTTGATTTCCTTGGTGAGGACCAGCCCGGGAAGGTGGATCAGGATGGAGGCCCGGAGCCCGGTCCCCACGTTGGTCGGACAGCTCGTAAGATAACCGAATTCTGGGTGGAAGGCGAAGGCAAGTTGTTGTCCCAGTTCAGTGTCCAGGCTTTTGACCTTCCCCCAGGCCAACCCCAAACTCAGGCCCGATGTGAGGGCCTGAACTCTCAGATGGTCCTCCTCGTTCACCATCAACCCGACCCCGTCTTGGAGCAGGAGGGCGGCCCCGGCCCGGGGAGGATCGACCGCGTCGGGCACCGCCAACTCCTTGCTGACGAGATGCCGCTCATGCAGGAGTTGGCGGTCGATTCTCGGCAACTGGTCGATCCGAATCAGATGGGCGTGACCAAGGCCCACGGTCTTCTTCGCCACGTCCTGTACCGCCTGGAGGACACCTTCCCGGTCTGCGTCGGTGCTCCTCACGGTGAACGGCCGTCGCTCGAGGTTGCGAGCCAAGCGGACCCTGGTGGAGAGGACGAGGTGACTCTCAGGCCCACTGGCGTCGAGCCAGCCAACCCCACCATCACTCACCAAAGAGAGATCGATCACGGGAGTTCCTTCAGGCGATCACGGAGTTGGGCCGCCATCTCGAAATCCTCGGATTCCACAGCCTGTCTCAGCTGTTCCCGGAGCTGATCGGCGGCTTCTTGGGGCGAGAACTCCTCGGTGAGCGCGCGGCCGCTCGGGGCACGTCCCACGTGGTGTGTGGAACCATGATACCGGCGAAGGAGGATTCGCACGGCTGGCTCGAAGGTCCGCCAACATTGGGCGCAGCCGAAACGACCAGTCTCCTTGAAATCGGTGAAGGTCGCCCCGCACCCGGAACAGGGCCCCGAGGCCACCATCTCGTGCGCCTCGAGATCAGCGCCTTTCCAAATGGTCGCGAGAAACCCACCCAACAGAGCCTCACCGGAGACCGGTGCCTTGACCTCAATGCCCTTCTCCAGCGCGCAGACTTCGCACAACCCGACCTGCTTCGCCTCGCCCTCCGTGATCTGCGTGACGTGGGTGACGGCGTCCCGTTTGCCGCAGTGCTGGCAGATCATGATGACATCATCTCATCTCCGCGCGGGGCTTCGAGCTTCCCGTGATGGAGCGCAAGCACCCGATCGGCGCGGAGCGCCAGGGATCGGTTATGGGTTGCCACCACCAGCGCCTGACCTCTTTCCCGGGTCAAGCCACCGAGGAGCTCATGGAGCATCTCGGCGTTGGGCGGGTCGAGGTTGCCACTGGGTTCGTCCGCCAACACGACCCTCGGCCGCATGGCAAGGGCACGTGCCACGGCGACGCGTTGCTGTTCCCCGCCCGACAATTGCGCGGGTCGGTGGGTGACGCGCTCGCTCAAGCCCACCTGTGTCAAGAGCGATGATGCGCGGGCAGCGGATTCCGTCTCACTCTGGCCCCCGGCCACCAGTGGTATCATGACATTCTCGAGGGCGGTGAAGTCCCGCAGCAAGTGGTGGAACTGAAACACGAATCCAATCTTTCGGTTCCGCCGTTCGGTGAGGTGGTCCGAGGACAGCCCGGCATAGGATTCACCCTCCAGTCGCACTTCACCCCCCGTGGGAACGTCCAGGGCACCGAGCAAGTGGAGCAACGTGCTCTTCCCCGAACCGCTCGCGCCGACGATTGCCACGAACTCCCCTGGCTCCACGAACAAGTTGAGGCCGGTGAGGACCGCGATGGTCCCACCATCCCCCCCCCGATAGTGCTTCCGGAGATCGATGGCCTCGAGCACCGAAGTCGACGCCCTGTCACTCATTTCTGATGGCCTCCACCGGAGTGAGGCCCGCGGCGGTTCGTGACGGGTGAATGGTGGCCACAATGGCGATGGTCAGACTGATGAGCACGACAACCAGGACATCGAGCGGCTGGACATGCACCGGGAGGTGGTCGATGAAATAGATGGCGGGATCGATGGAGATCATCCCTGACGCATCAATGACGTAGGCAAGCCCTAGACCGAAGAGGACTCCCACACTCGTGCCGGTGACCCCAATGATCGCGCCTTGGAGGATGAAGACTCGGCCAATGGACTTGGCCGTCAGTCCCACCGCACGGAGAATCCCGATCTCGCGGGTCTTGTCGGCCACGACCATCACCAAGGTTCCCACGAGGTTGAACGCGGCCACGATCATGATGAAGAGGATGATCAATCCCATCCCCAGCTTTTCGAGCTGCAGGGCGCTGAAAAGCACAGCGTTCTGCGCCTGCCAATCGAGGGCCCGATAGGGATAACCTAGTTTGTCCTCCAGGCGGCGACCGATCTCCGGGGCTTCCCAGGGCTCTGCGACCTTGATCTGGATTCCGGTGATCCCCCCGCCGAGATCGTCGAACTCCTGAGCGGACGCGAGCGACATCACCGCAAAGCCATCGTCATACTGGAACATTCCAGTATCGAAGAGGCCGGTGACCTGGAACCGCCAGTACTTGGGAACGACGGTTCCGGTCGCGGCATTCACCTTGGCGCTCGCGGCCGAGACCAGGGTGATGACGTCGCCGGGGTAGCTCGACATCCGTTCGGCAAGGCGATAACCGAGCAAGACCCCACCATCGACGTCATCAAGCGTGGTGCGAAAGGAAAGATCCCCGCGAATGATGGCCTGCGGGAGGGTCGTCACGCTCAGACTCGCCGTGTCGGGGTCGATCCCAATGACCTGGATCGCCGTGACATAGCCAGCACTGTTCCGGGCAACGGATTGGGTGAGCACTTCGGGTGCCGCTGCCACCACACCCGGTTCGGCCCGCACCGTGTCCAGTGCGCCGCGCCACGGCTCGAAGCGCAGCGAGGGGCCATAGGTGAGGATCCGCAGATCGGGATTGGCCACGAGGATACGGCTGGTGAGATCGTCACGTAGTCCGTTCATCACCCCGAGCACCACGATCAGCGCCATGACCCCGACGGCGACACCCCCAGTGGCGATCAGCGTATTGAGCGAAATCCCCGCCCGGCGGCGGCGTCCTCGCAGATACCGCACCGCGAGCTGCAGTTCCAACCGGGTCGGTCTGGTCATGACGGGCTACGATTCCTTCCGCATCGCGGGAAAGAGGATGGCGTCCCGGATTGAGTCGAGCCCCGCGATGACCATCACGAGCCGGTCCACACCGAGTCCCATCCCGCCGGTGGGGGGCATGCCATATTCGAGCGCGCGAACGTAGTCCTGGTCGTAGGGTTGGGCCTCCTCGTCTCCGGCCACCTGCTGCTGCCTCTGCTCCTCGAATCGGCTCCGCTGGTCGTCGGGGTCATTCAATTCACTGAAGGCGTTCGCAAGCTCTCTGCCTTGGATCAGGAGTTCGAAACGCTCCGTCAGGGCGGGATCCTGCCGGTGCACCTTGGCCAGCGGCGAGAGTGCCTTGGGATAGTCGATGACAAAGGTGGGTTGTACGACGCGATGCTCGAGGAAGCGCTTGAACATCTCGTCCAACAGCTTGCCGCCCGCGTAGGTCTCCGCCTCCTCCCGATCCACCCCGGCCTCGATGAGTCGCTCTCGCATCTCCACCTCTGACGCCGTACGGACATCGAGTCCCGACTGGGCCTCCACCCCGGCCACGAAGGACACACGTGGCCAGGGTGGGGTGAAATCGAGGGTGACACCGTGGCGCTCGAGGGTGAGCCCACCCGTACATTCTTCGACGGCACCGGAGACCATCGCCTCCACGAGATCCATCATGTCGGTATAGTCGGCGTATGCCTGGTAACACTCGAGCATGGTGAATTCGGGGTTGTGGGTTCGATCCATCCCTTCATTCCGGAAATCGTGCCCGATCTCATAGACCCGCTCCAAGCCACCCACGATGAGTCTCTTCAGATAGAGTTCATCGGCAATCCGCAGATACAACGGCATGTCGAGCGCGTTGTGATGGGTCACGAAGGGACGAGCCGACGCGCCGCCATAGAGAGGCTGAAGGATGGGAGTCTCGACCTCGAGGAACCCGCGGTCATCGAGGAAGCGCCGCAAGAACCGAATCAGCCTGGCCCGCAGCACGAACACTTCACGCGTCTCGGGATGAACTGCGAGGTCGGCATACCGCTGCCGGTAGCGGGTTTCGGGGTCGGTCAACCCTCCGAAGTGGTGCACCCCGTCCTCGGCCTGTTGGACCTTCCCCCGAGGCAGCGGCTTGAGTGACTTGGCCAGGAGTTCCAGCTGCTCCACGCGGACCGTCACCTCGCCAGTCCGTGTGCGGAAGAGTGGCCCGGTCACTCCGATATGGTCATCGAGGTCCAGATGCTCCACCACCTGGAACGCGTCCCCCAACGTATCCCGGCGGAAATAGAGTTGGACGCGCCCGGAGCGGTCCTCCAGGTGTCCGAACGTGGTCTTCCCTGTCGAACGCCAAGACACCAACCGGCCCGCAACCGTGACCTCGGGCCCGCGGTCTCCCATGGTGTCTTGGTAGGCGTTCAGCGCATCTTCGGCGAAATGGGTTCGCCGGAACCGGTAGCCAAACGGTGCGACGCCCATGGCTTCGAGCGCCTCTCGATTCGCGCGCCGCGCGGCTTCGACGTAGCCTCGGCCTTCGGGATCGGTATTCACTAGGCCTTGGCTCCCTGCGATTTGAGATAGGCTTCGATGAATTCATCGAGACCACCATCCATCACCCGCTGGACGTCGCCGACCTTGGTTTCGGTGCGGTGATCGTTCACCATCGTGTATGGCTGGAAGACATACGATCGGATCTGGTTCCCCCAGGAGTTGTCCGTCTTGGTGGCCTCCAGAACGGCGCGCGCCGCATCCTGCTCCTCGAGTTTCCGCTGGTAGAGTGCGGCCCTCAGCATCTTCATCGCGACCTCGCGGTTCTTGAACTGGCTCCGTTGCTGCTGACAGGCGACCACGATCCCCGTCGGTTCGTGGGTCAGGCGGACCGCTGAGGAGGTCTTGTTCACATGCTGCCCACCTGCCCCGGAGGCACGATAGACATCCATGCGGATGTCCTCGTCACGGAGATCGATCTCGATCGTGTCGTCGACGGAAGGGGACACAAACACCGAGGCGAACGAAGTATGACGCCGTGACTGCGCGTCGAAAGGGGAGATCCGTACGAGACGGTGAACCCCTCCCTCGGCCTTGAGAAACCCGTACGCATGCTCGCCCTTGATCTCGAGAGAGGAAGACTTGATTCCGGCTTCTTCACCCGGCACCATGTCGAGGACCGTGACGCCGTAGCCCTTGCGTTCGGCCCAGCGAACGTACATGCGGGTCAACATCTCCGCCCAATCCTGCGACTCCGTGCCACCGGCACCAGGGTGAACCGTGAGAATCGCGTCGCGGGAGTCGTCCGGTCCCGAGAGGAGCGACTGCAACTCCAGCTGTGCGACATCGACCTCGATGGCGGCGGCTTCTCGTTCCAGCTCCCGCGCCATTTCATCGTCGGGGTCCTCCTCGAGCAGTTCGGTCATCGCAAAGGCATCGGCCACCTTCTGTTCCAGCGCGAGCGCCGGAACCACAACCTGACGAAGGTGCTTCTGTTCCTGTACGACCGCCTGAGCGCGGTTCTGGTCAGACCAAAACGCCGGATCGACTTGCTCGAGATCGAGCGCCTCTAGGCGTGCCTGCTTGGCATCGAGGTCAAAGAAACTCCCGGAGCTCGAGCATCCGCTGTCGCAATTCGTCTAGGCGTTCTGTCAGCACCGACATGCCGATTCCTCCGTGCGGTGGGCATACGAGAGCCGCCCACCTGCCGCGAGGCGGGCGAGCGGCTCCAACTTCAGGAATATAGTCAGGGAAAGACCGGCCGACCGTCCGCCAGGATCTCGTTCAGCGCTTCAGTGAAATACCCCGTCGAATTGGCCATTTCCTCGCCCACCTGCTCGGTGTACTCCTCCCAACATTTCTGGATTTCCTCTTCAAAGAGGATCTTCAGTGAGCCATCGCGCAGACCGTCTGCCCGCTTGGCTGGGTGATACACCACGAGATCGGAAATCAGAGCCCGAGCCAGTCGCCTGGCCTTCGTGGCCGGATCCTGGGCCAGGAATGGGTTGATGGGGCGCGCCACCGCCGGGGGCGGCGCAGCAGCAAATGCCCGTTGCGACGGCGGCGCAGGGGGGGGCGCAGTAGCGGGTGGCGGGACGGTGGCCGCGGGCATCTGGGTCGCGGGCGGCGGAGGGGCCGGCACGACGGGGGGTCTGGCCACCGGCCGCGGCGTGGCCTCCTTGGGAACACGGGCAGGCTGCGGTGGAGGAGCCGGCTGGTACGACCGGGTCTCCTCGGCTTCCGGGACGAAGAAAACCCCGGAGCAGACCGAGCAACGAGCCTGCACTCCACCGCTCGGGACCTTCTTGGGATCAACCCGGAAGGTGGTATCACAATGCGTACACGAGACGTTCATGATCGCGTATCTCCGCTTCGGCCCCGATGCTCAGCCTGTCCCCGAGCAAGCTCACCTTCACTTTCACGGGCCCTCCTCCGATCGACGACATACACCGATCCCGGGAGTGTCTTGGCGTAGCTCTTCATCTCGGTCGCCAACTCACTGACCTCCGCCGGGTGCGTGAAAGTCCGGTGCCTGTTGGTCACGACCCCGATGGAGAGGGTCATCAGCGGCACGCGATGGAGTTGACCACGGCGGTCCTTTCCAAAAAAGTAACCTGCCCGCGCGTCCTGTTCATTGTACTGCAGTGGGATCAGCGTGTCGAAGATCTCCAGGATCTCCGAACAGACCGGCTCGATCACATTCCCATCGATCATGAAGATGAAGTCGTCTCCTCCGATGTGGCCCACGAACCCCTCGTGCCCGAGCAGTCCTTTCACGACATCGTGAAGGATACGAGACAGGATGTAGATCACCCGATCGCCGTCGTAGTAGCTGTAGCGGTCGTTGAACTCCTTGAAATGATCCAGATCGGCGTAGCAGACGGCGAAGGGTGTACCCGTCTCGACCCGCCGGCGAATCTCCCGCTCGATTTCGGTGGTGCCCGGCATCCGTGTCGAAGGATGAACGGCCACATCCCGCTGGGTCCTCGCCCACATCGCGTCGAGGCGCGCTCGCTGCTCGGCCGGAGGGAAAACGGTGGTGAGGATCTCGTCGGCGCCTGCCGAGAACCAGGCATGGAGTGCTTCCGGGCTGTGCGCCCCCTCGAGAATCGTGACGGGCACGATGGCACTGAAGGGGTCGCCCTTGAGACTCTCGATCAGGGTGAGGGCGGACTCCCGAAGACGAACGCCGTCGACGAACAGCAGGCTGGGATGCCCACGCATGACGATGGCCTCGACCTCGACAGGGTCTTCAATGACCTTGAGCGGGAACTCCTGGGCAGCCGCCCACCGCTGCACCAAGTCGGGGACTGGGTGGGCGATCGGACCAAAGTAGAGAATTGTCGGCCGAGTACGCAACCGAGCCCCTCCCCGTAAGAGCCTGTCTCACCGCAACTTAGGAATTGACCGAGAACAATGTCAAATCGCTTCTGGAACCCTGCACCGCGCTACATCACGAATGCCGTAATCGCAAAGAGAGAATAGGTGGCGAGCAGTTGGACACCCTCGAACCAATGGGCCTCCCCATCAAGCGTAATGATGGCGGTGATCACAGTGGCCAACCCGACGGCGGCGACCTCGAACGGCGTAAACACCAAGTTCATCGGTTGACCCAGCAAGACGCCCGCCAGGACGAGCACTGGGGCGATGAGGAGCGCCACCTGGGTGCTCGAACCCAAGGCAATGTGCAGCGCCAGGTCCATCTGGCCTTTCCGGGCTACCACCACGGCTGACGCGTGCTCGGCCGCATTGCCGATGATGGGGATCAGAATCAATCCGAGGAAGGTCTCCGATACGCGCATATTGGCGACCACGCTTTCAGTGGCCCCAACCAAGATCTCGGATTGGATGACGACGCCCACTGTTGCCGCAGCCAGCACGGCCGTGGCAATCCATGGCCTCCACACCTCACCAGTTGTCGGATGTGGAGCACCCGAAAAGAGCGAACGGTGGGTCCGCAGTGAGAACAGGAGAGAGAACCCGTAGGTCACCGCGAGAACGATCGCCACCGCTTCAGAGAGTCCGAGTTCCAAACTCGCGGCAGCACGTGGGTGGAGCGCGTGGAAGAGTGCGGGAAAAACCAGCCCCACCACGGCAAGTGCCAGCATTCCCGCGGATGCACCTGTTGTGGTACGATTGAACCTGATGACCGACTTCCCTTTGCTCCCGGCGAGGAAGGCGAGACCGGTGATGAAGAGCAGGTTGCCAAGAATGCTCCCGGTGATGGACGCCTTGACCAACTCCACGAGGCCGGCCCGCAGGGCGACGATTGCGATGATCAACTCGGCGGCGTTCCCGAACGTCGCGTTCAGGAGTCCCCCCATGGCTGCCCCGGTGCGAGCCGCCAGGTGTTCGGTCGCCTCTCCCATGATGCCGGCGAGAGGAACGACGCCGAGACAGGCGCCTGCAAAAACCAACCCTGGGTGGACCCCGAAATAGGCCAACGCCCAACTCACGGGCACCATCAGCAGGAGGACCGACCGCCACGAGAGACGGAGGTTCTGCTTCTTGGGGGGCTTGGGTGGAGGGATGGGACGATCCCGGCGTGGAGGTGCCGGGCGAGACTCGTGTGCGGGCCCCTCTCGGCGACGTGCGCGCTCGGGCTGTCTCCCCCGGCCGACGGTTTGGCGCTCGGCCGGATCCCGACCGCCTTGGGTGGCGGCGCGAGCGTCATCGGTGGAGGGTTCCCGGGCACGGTCGGCGCCCCGCTTCTTGCCCCGCCCCCGAGCGTTCCTCCCGCTGGCCGCTTCCTGGTTTTGCTCTGTGGTCGGTGAACCCGATTCCCCAGGAGCCTCCGACTTGGGCGCTTCGCCCCCTACACCCCCGTCGCCCAATTCGGCCTCACGACGGTCTCGGCCCCGTGGCTTGTTCCTCCCGCCCCGTTCGCGTGTCCCGCCCGGCGAAAGCGCATCCGCAATCGGTCCACGCGGCGACGTGATGATCCGCTCCAGAACTTGTCGGCGATCGAGCCCCAGACGACCGGCATCCCGGGCCTCCTGATCCAGAGTCCGCAGGAGTCGCCGTGCCTGCGGACTGAGTGCCAATTCCGTACTCTCGCCGCGCATCCCCCGTGGAACGGAGAGCCCGGCGAAACGGCTTCGGAGCTCTTCTCGGGGAGGCATCTCTCGGGTGACCGCTGCGTGCGCAACCAGCTCCGGATCACTCAGGAGAGCGAGGAGGACGTGCTCCAATCCCACGAACTGATGACTGAGCCCCTTTGCCTCGGCCGTCGCAGCCTCGGCAAGCAGGCGCCCGGCGTCGCTGAGGCTGTCGCCGGGAGTGGTGGGGTCCATCACCTCAGAATCCGGTGGCTTCGTCGATCAGCATGATGGGAATGTCATCTTCCACCCGGTACTGCAGTCGGCAAAGATGACACACCAGTTGTTCCTGCGGCCCCTCGCGATACTCCAGGTCACCCTTGCACTTGGGGCAGACGAGAATCTCCAGCAGTTCGGGCGCAAGCGTCATGCATGCTCCTTGGGATCGTCGTGAAAGCCGAACCGACTCAGCTGGGCTGGGTTTCTCCGCCACTTCGGGAGCACCTTGACCCAGGTCTCGAGATACACTCGGCTTCCGATGAGGTCTTCGAGGCGGGCTCTGGCTCGCCGCCCCAATTCTTTGATCGTGTGTCCGTGCTCGCCGATCAGGATCCCCTTCTGCGAGTTGCGTTCCACGAACAGTGTCGCCCGAATGTATACCGGGTCCGTCGATTCGCGGAATTCGTCCACCTCGGCGGTAAACGAGTAGGGCACTTCCTGTCCCAGCAGATCGAAGGCTGCCTCACGCAGGTACTCCACCACGAAGAACCGGAGGGGTTGGGTTCCGATATCCTCCGGGTCATACTCGAAGGGACGCCTGGGGAGATGTTTCTCCATGGCGGTGAGCAGGGCGGGCAGCCCTTCTCCGGTCATTGTGGAGACAGAGATCCCCTCGCTGTCGGATGACCCCGGCGCCGCACCCTCTACCAGGTCCGCTTTGGTATAGACGACGATGACCGGAGCCCGAGGCGGTGTGTCGAGACCCGCTTCCTCGTGGAACGTGGGAGCGGGAGCGTCAGGCGCCGGGTGGAGGTGGAGGATCAGGTCGGCGCGGCGTAGGCCTTCGAGCGCGAGTTCTCGCATGCGTTCCTGCAGGAGGTATTCGGGGTCGAGCAGGCCGGGAAGGTCGTGGAAGATGAACTGCGTGGTGCCTTCCGACCGCAGGCCGGTCACCGGGAGGCGGGTGGCCTGTGCTTTAGGGCTCACCATGGCGAGGCGTTGACCGATCAGGGCGTTCATAAGGGAGGACTTCCCGACGTTGGGGCGACCGGCGAGGGCCACGTGGCCGCATCGGGTCTCGGGGGGTGGGGTCACCTCGGGAGGTTGCACGCTCGCAATATCGCTGGGTCGAGGTCCTGTGAGCCATGGGTATGCAAAAGCCCGGCTTCGTGGAGCGAAGTCGGGCTTGGATGCAATGGCTGGCGACGGCCTACTCTCCCGCAGCCTCTCAGCTGCAGTACCATCGGCGCTACAGGTCTTAACTGCCGTGTTCGGAATGGGAACGGGTGTGGCCCCTGCGCGCTAGTCGTCAGCCGATTGTTGGGATAACAATCGGGAATCTGGATGGGGAGTTAGGGACACCGAGGGAGAGATCAAACTTCACGGGCGATTAGTAGCGCTCGACTGAAGACATTGCTGCCCTTACATCTGCGCCCTATCAACCTGGTCGTCTCCCAGGGCCCTTCAGGGATCTTAAGATCCAGGAGTGTTCATCTTGGGGCGAGTTTCCCACTTAGATGCATTCAGCGGTTATCTCTGCGTGACGTCGCTACCGGGCGCTGCCCCTGGCGGAACAGCCCGTACACGAGCGGTCACTTCGTCCCGGTCCTCTCGTACTAAGGACGACATCCCTCAACACTCCCACGCCCACGGCGGATACAGACCGAACTGTCTCACGACGTTCTGAACCCAGCTCATGTACCACTTTAACCGGCGAACAGCCGGACCCTTGGGACCTTCTCCAGCCCCAGGATGTGATAAGCCGACATCGAGGTGCCAAACCGCGCCGTCGATGTG
>QKDC01000084.1 GCA_003246755.1 Gemmatimonadota bacterium
ACCCGAGAACATCCTGCTCCATGACGGCCGCGTGCAGGTGGCCGATTTCGGAATCGCGCTCGCGGTCTCGACCGCGGGGGGCGACACCCGAATGACCGAGACAGGAATGTCGCTCGGCACTCCCCACTACATGGCGCCCGAACAGGCGATGGGTGAGAAAGAGATCACTCCGAAGGCAGATGTCTATGCTCTGGGGTGCGTGCTCTACGAGATGCTGGTGGGTGAACCGCCGTTTACGGGACCCACCGCCCAGGCCATCATCGCCCGAGTGATGACCGAGGAGCCCCGGTCGCTCACGACCCAAAGGCGCTCGATTCCCCCGCATCTCGAGGCCGTGGTGTGGAAGGGCCTTGAGAAACTCCCCGCCGATCGTTTCTCCTCGGCGGCGCAGTTCGTCGACGCCCTAACGCACCCAGGGTCATTGGTGGTACCGGAAACCACTCGAGGGGCCGAGGTCACAGGTACTCCAGGGACCCGGGTGACCGGTTTCCTCGCACGAATGGCCGTCCCGGTTACAGCCGTGGCGCTGATCGCGACAGCCGTCGCGGTCTGGGCACTGACCCGTCCCGACCCCGTCGGACCAGTGACCCGCTACGGCTTGTTCTTCTCTCCTGTGCAGGAGCCCGGGGTGGAGCGGGCCTTCGAGCTGGCCCCGGACGGATCACGGCTAGCGTACGGGAGAAGTGGGGCGGGAGGCCTGGCCCAGCTCTGGATCAAGGAGCGTGACCGGTACGATGCCAGCCCCCTTCAAGGTACCGAGGTCGTAGGGAGCTTCACCTTCTCCCCCGACGGCAGCATGATTGCCTATACACAGGGGGGGCAACTCAAGAAGGTCCCAGTCCTTGGAGGGGCCGCCATCACGCTTGCCGACTCTCTTTCCGGTAACCCCGGCCTCGCCTGGCTCGACGACGGGAGGATCGTCTACGTACAGGCCGGAGGGAGGGAGCTCCGCATCATCCCCGACGTCGGCGGCCCCTCGACGATTGTCTGGCGGTCCGACTCGAGTCGGACCATCCTGCCGATCCCGCTGCCCAACGGCCGCGGTCTGCTCTTCACCTCGTGCTCTGCCACGTGCCAACCGATGCAGGACGTCTGGGCCGTCGATTTTGAATCGGGGGAGGGGCATAAGATCCTGACCGGGGCTGCCATGGCTCGGTACGTGCCGACCGGACACCTGATCTATGTGCGAGCTGACGGTGGGATGCTCGCGGTACCTTTCGATCTCGATCGCCTGGAGACCACCGGGTCACCGGTGCCCATCATGGACAGCGTCGCCGTGGTAAACGCCACCGTTCCCTTGTTCACGGTTTCCCAGAACGGCACCCTGATCGTGCGATCCGGTTCTCCCCTTTCCTCGATCGTGCGCCACGAGATGGTCTGGGTCGATCGGGAGGGCCGGGAAACAGCCATCGATTCCACCTGGCTGTTCCGGATGCAGATCCGCGGGTCAAACAGGGGATGGGCGCTCTCCCCAGACGGCACGCGACTGGCCATCGGGCTCAATACCGACGCGGGCGACGATATCTGGGTAAAGCAACTGCCGACGGGTCCCGTGTCGAGAGTCTCGTTCGACAGCGCGCCAGACTACCGCCCCCGGTGGTCACCGGACGGAAAATCGTTGACGTACGGATCGTTCCGAACCGAGCCGAGCAACAATATCTACCGCCGACCGGCGGACGGGACCGGATCGGATGAAGTCGTGCTCGATTTGGAGCAGCCCATCTACGAAGCGGTCTGGTCCAATGACGGGCAGTGGTTGCTGGCGCGGACGGGAGGAGAGGTCTTCGTTGCAGGGGGACGAGACATCTTCGGGTTGCGCTTGGGGAAAGACTCCCTTCCCCGCCCCCTCGTCACCACTCCGGGCTTCGACGAGGCCGCGATCGCGCTTTCTCCTGACGGAAACTGGCTCGCGTACGAGTCAAACGAGACGGGACGGACGGAGGTCTTCATTCGTCCATTTCCCGAAACCGAATCGGCCAAGACCCAGGTGTCGAACAACGGAGGAAGGGCCCCCCTCTGGGCTCGGAAGGGAGGAGAGTTGTTCTACATCAACGGGAATCGTGAGATGGTCGCGGTGACTGTCGGATCCGGACCTTCCCTCAGTCTTGGTCCGCCGCGCACGCTCTTCCGGATGCGGGATGAGCTGTACTTGGAGGAGGCGGAGAATTACACCCCATTCGACATCAGCCCGGACGGCACCAGGTTCATCATGGCCCGGCGGGTCCGACCGACTGGCGACCGGCTGGCTCCGATGATCGTGGTGGACAACTGGTTCGCCGAGTTGAAACAGAAGATGGTCACACCGTAACGGGAGGTCCCCAAACAATGCGCCTTCTCCGGATTGTCGGACTCGTTCTCGTCGTCCTCGGCGTCCTGGGTGTCATGGGCAAACTCGATTTCTCGCGCGAGCGAGGGCAGGTCGAGATTGGTGAGTTCCGGGCTTCGTTCAAGGAGAAACAGCCGATTCCGCCATGGGCCGGTGTGATCGCGATCGTCGTGGGCGTGGGCCTGGTCGCTGCCGGCGGCAAGCGGGAAAACTGACCCCGGCCATTCCGCCCGCGGGAACGGGGTCGATCGCTATCCCGGCGTGAGATTCTGCAGGGTGAGCGTGCTTCCACAGTCCTGAACCTCTGGGCTGCAGATGTTGGTGACACGCGTCGGATAGCCGAGGACGGGGTCGTATTCCACCTCGAGTTCCTTGAGGTGACTGGAGCGAGAGAGATTCTCGATCCGATCGAAGGCTTCCTCCACCGTGACCCAACCCAGAAGACTTGGCTCGAACCCGAAGGGGAGCTCCTCGACCGGTAGGGCCTCCACGACGACACCCACCTCGACAACGACATGCGTCAGGAAGTTCAGGTGCGGAGAGCAAAAACAGCTTATCCGCTGTTCCACGGTGTAGCTACGGATATTCGCAGCGTTCCACCTGGCTCGCGCCGCCTCCAGTTCGCGCTGTTCGGATGGTGAGAACGGCCCTCCCTCACAACCCGCAAGGGCAGCCAGAATCGCGGCGGCCACAAGCAACCTAGGCATGGCAATATCGAGTCCCCTCATCAGCGCATCCGCTCGTGATCGCTCCTAAGCCATCTGACGCTCGACCGTGCCCACCTAGCACACGACTGTGCCGCGGACGGATCGCACACCCCCACCCGCGACAGGTGTACAACCACACAGCCCGGTGGCCATCCGCCGGTCCATTCGGTGTTGAAGCCGTCATCTTGCCGCCGGCCCGGGTCTGGCGTATCCTCCTTGCGTCTCATACCCACTGTGCTCCCTTCTCGGAGGTTGATGTGACCCCCGTTCGCCCCTCTTCCGCCTTTTTCCGAGCGTGGATGGCCATCGGCCTGCTGCTGCTCCCAGCCGTGGCGCACGCACAGGGCGTCACCACCGGCGAAATGACCGGGTTCGTGACCGACACTGCGGGTGTCCCCATTCCGGAGGCCAGGGTGACCGCAGTCCACGTCCCCAGCGGCACGAGGTATCGGGGAGTGGTGCGTGGCGGGGGTGCCTACACACTTCCGAACATGAGGGTCGGTGGACCCTACGAAGTGACCGTCACCGCCATTGGGTTCCGACCCCACACCGAGTCGGACCTGTTCGTGGCCCTTGGCGAGAGCCTGCGGCAGGACTATCAACTCATCCGGCAGGTCGTCCAGTTACAGGAATTGCAGGCTGTGGGAGCCCGGGATGAAGTGATGGACGCCAGTCGAACCGGGGCAGCCACGTTCATCGACCCCCGCGAGGTCGTCCTCCTTCCGTCCATCAAGCGAAGCACGCGAGACTTGACACGTCTCGATCCACGGAGCGACGGCAACTTCGCTTTCGCCGGACGGAACTGGCTCTACAATAACGTCTCCCTGGATGGCTCCTACTTCAACAATCCGTACGGTCTCGACGACCCGGCCCCAGGTGGGCAGACGAATGCCGAACCGGTTCCGTTCGATGCCGTCGAGCAGGTCGAGGTGTCCATCGCTCCCTTCGATGTACGTGAAGGCGGATTCACTGGAGCGAACATCAACACCGTGACCAAGAGTGGGACCAATGATTACTACGCCTCGATCTACACGTTCGGGAGAACCGACGCATTGCTGGGGAACACGCTGCGGGGTGTCCCGATCGTGGCCGAGCCGATTCTGAGTTTCATGCAGTCAGGCTTTGCCCTGAGCGGGCCGATCGTTCGGGACAAGCTGTTCTTCTTTGCCAACGGAGAGTTCGAGCGGACGGACGACCCGGGGACCAACTTCGTCGCAAGCACGACAGGAACGAGTGGTTTTGGCGTCTCTCGCGTCGAGGCCAGCGTGATGGACGCCATCAGTGCCCGACTCCGTGACGAGTATGGGTATGAGACGGGTGGCTACGACGGTTACATCCACGAGACGGATAACAACAAATTCCTGGTCAAACTCGACTGGAACATCAATGACGACAACAACCTCGTCTTCCGGTACAACTACCTGGACGCGAAGCGGGATCTCCCCCCCCACCCCTTCGCCATCACCTACAACAACACGGGCCGAGGCCCCAACCAGAACACACTCCCGTTCCAGAATTCGGGATACACCATCAACAACAACCTCAACTCGTTTGCCCTCGAGTTGAACTCTCGGCGAACCGGTGCCGCCAACCGGTTTTTCGCCAGCTTCAACCGCTTCCGTGACTTTCGGGAACCCTTGAGCGCGCCTTTCCCGACCCTGGAGATCGGCCAGGACGGTGTGACATATACCACGGCCGGGCACGAGCCGTTTTCGGTCAGCAACATCCTCGATCAGGATGTCTTCCAGGTCACGGACAACCTGAGCTTCTTCCGCGGTCGGCACACCCTCACCATTGGGGCGAATTTCGAATCGTTTTCGTTCTTCAACTCGTTCAACATTTTCCGCCACGGGTTTCCGATCTTCTTCGACTCGGTTGACGATTTCTTCACCCAGACCGACCCGAACAACCCGAACCAGCTCGACTTGAATGGGATGATCGGTTCAGGGCCCTTGAAGGGCGAGAACATTCATGTTGGCCAACTCTCCCTGTATGCGCAGGATGAGTTTCTCACCACCGACCGACTCAACCTCACCTATGGCGTCCGTGTCGACTTTCCGATGTACTTCACGAACCCTGTCGACAATCCGTTCTCTCGTGGGCTGACCGCCCGAGATGAAACCGGAGCGTCGGAAGTCGTCGATCAGAGCCAGCTCCCGAGCGCCCGACCGCTCTTCTCGCCACGTATCGGCTTCAACTGGAACGCCGTCGGCGACCGGGAAACCCAGGTTCGTGGTGGTACTGGCATCTTCACTGGCCGAGTCCCGTTCGTCTGGCTGGGGAACGCGATCTCCAACCCAGGATTCAACCCGAATCTCTACCCCGACGCCTCACCGGTCCCGACCCGGCGTGGAGCGGTCCTTCAGCAGTCATTCGACCTCAACGCCATCGACCCTGATTTCAAGTGGCCCCAGGTCTGGACCACGAACCTGGCCATCGATCAGCGACTGCCATGGAGTATGCTGGGGACCTTGGAGATGGTATACGGCAAGGACCTGAACGCGGTGTTCATGCGGAACGCCGACCTGGTCGCACCGGTACGCACGCTCCCCGACGGTCGACCATACTATGGGGGCGCCGGCAACAACGAGTTGAACCCCGACGGAGCCGGGATCTATGTCCTGGACAACACCAATGAGGGGTACTCACTCAATATCAGCGCTCAACTCCGGAAGAACTTCGGGGCGACGGCAAGTGCGTCGCTGAGTTACAGCTATACACAGGCCGAGAACAACCTCAAGTCAACGGAAATCGCCAGCGTCCTCTGGCAGACCCAGCCGGTTCAGGGCGACCCCAACAACCCCAAACTGGGCCCCTCGGAATTCGGACAACGGCATCGCATCGTCGGCTCGTTGACGTACTCCAAGCCCTGGTCAGCCAGCCTTCGTACTCACGTCGGTGTGTTTGTCGAGGTGGCTGAGGGGAATCGCTTCGCCGGCGCTGGAGGCAACCGCTACTCCTTCATCTATTCTGGTGACGTCAATGGTGATGGGCAGGGAGGCAACGATCTCATTTATATCCCACGGAGCCAGAGCGAGATCCTGCTCGACCCCGACGGCACGGTCACTGCCGACCAGCAATGGGCCGCACTCAACGCCTTCATTGAACAGGACAAGTACCTGCGAGAGCATCGGGGCCAGATCGCCGAGCGATCGGGGCTTCTCAATCCCTGGTACAGCAACATCGACCTGCGGGTCATGCAAGACTTCGCTCTTGGAGAAGGGGGACGCCACAATTTCCAATTGAGTATGGATATCCTCAATGTCGGAAACCTCCTTCGTTCCAGCTGGGGCATACGCAAGGTTGCGAACGTCGCGGCCACTTCGCCCCTCTCCCTGGTCCGATTCGACGCTTCGGGTGCTCCGGTCTTCCACTTCACGGGCCCCGCGGAGACCTTCGTGGACGATCCCAGCCTGTTGTCGCGGTGGCGCGGACAGGTCGGCCTCCGGTACTTCTTCCCCTAGCGGAGACCCGCACCTACCACGAGAATGGCCCCGGTTCTGCCGGGGCCATTTTGCGAAGACGGTTTCGTGGAGAACAGGAGGTCGGATCAGCGACGGTAGTACCGTCCGCCGTGGAAGAACACCTGAATACCCCGTCGGCCACGACCAGGCCCTTCGTAGTACCGATCCTCGTGACGATCGTAATACACGAGGCGACGGTCCCTTCGGTCGTGTCGGCAGTACCGGTCGTGCCGGTGGGACTTCCAGTCGTAGACCACAATCCCTCGAGGGATCCGATGGCGCCGAGCGAGCACCACAGGCCTGCGCGCCGGATAATGATGATGCGCGACACGCCGCGCTGGCGGCGTGCCTATGGTGACCCAACCCACAACAGGGAGTTTTCCGAGAACGATTTGGGCTGAAACCTGCGCGTCGGCCTGCGTGGGCATCAACACGGCTGAGGCGAGAACGAGAACGATTGGAAACCGCATGGCCCACCTCCAAGATCAGGGTCGCATCGCAATAAGGCAGAGGCCATGCCACACGCAATGTGTTGAATCTCAACGACCTATGATGACCCGGACGGCGCCGACCGTCCGATGAACCGGACAGCCGACGCCTCGAGAGGACACCGAGTATCTTATGACCGTGCCTCCTCGGTCTCGCTTCGACCTTTCGGTCGCCAAAGAAACCCTCGGCTTCTCCGCCGCGCACTTTCTCACGCTCACCGGACACATCTGCGAGCGGCTTCACGGTCACAACTACCGCCTTGGTGCGACGGTCGAGGGACCCATCAATCCCAGCACCGGGTTCATCATCGACTTCGCGGTGCTCAAGCAGAACCTGCGCGTACTGGCCGAACGGATGGACCATCGCGTTCTCATCCCAACTGAGAACCCCGCCCTGACGCTCCACGAGCGTGACCAGAATCTTGTTGTCGATTACGAATGGCCTGGATGGCTGGTGATTCCCAGAGCCCACGCGTGCCTGCTCCCGCTGGTGCAGACCACGGCAGAGTATCTCGCTGGTTTTCTGGGGCAAGAGCTCTGGAGGTCACTGCAGGAGGCCGGCGAAACACCAACGGGGTTGGTCATCGAGGTTGAGGAAAGCCACGGTCAAGCCGCGCGATACACGATCAGACGCGAGAGCCCTATTTCCGAGTAGCCTCCCCATACGTCCCGAGCTCAGTGACCACCAAGTGCACCCTCTGGTCGTGCGGCTCCGTGGGAACTCTCTCGACCAACTGACACTCGAAGGCGAGCCCAACGCGTGCGGCTGCACGGGGGACTCGAGCGAGAAGCTCGTCGTAGTATCCGCGACCGTGTCCCAACCGGTTGCCTTCTCGGTCGAATGCCACACCCGGTATCAGGAAGACGTCGCAGCTCTCCGGAGAGATCTGGCGAGTATGATCGGTCCTGATCTCCGCCGGTGGCTCGAGCAGCCCATAGGCTGAGGGCACGAGCTCGTCGAGCGCATCGATCCGAGCGAGTCGGATCTGCTTTCCGTCCATCCAAGGCACGGCAACGGTGCGTTCCTCCGCCAAGGCCGAGCGGATCAAGGGAATGGTCTCCACCTCGGAGCCGACACCGACGTAGGTCGAGACGATGGCGGCGGTGGCGTACTGCTCGAGGGCTGACACCCGTTCGAGGATCATTTGACTCTTCCGAGCACGGTCGGACTCCGCCGCCCTTTGGGCAAGCGTCAAGTCTCGGAGGGTCGCCTTGTCGGTCAAGGTTCAATCGCCGAAGCTGGTACCCAGACTCCGTGCCGTTTGGATGATCCCACTGTCGAGGGGTACCAGGCGTTGTTTGCCGACGACGTCCGCTAACGGCACGACCTTCACCTCGGGAGGGGCGTAGACCACTACGGTTCCCAGCCTTCCACTGGCAATGGCCCCTACTGCGGCAGCCCCAAACCGCAGCGCGAGGAGACGGTCGAACGTTGTGGGAGACCCGCCGCGTTGCAGGTGGCCCAGGACCAGCGAGCGCGTTTCCTTGCCGGTCCGCGTGGCGATCTCTTCCGCGACGACGGCGCCGATACCACCAAGTCGTTCAACGCGTCCGACGCCCGCTTCGTCCTGGAGAACCAGATCGCCGCCCTGAGGACGAGCCCCTTCGGCGACCACGACGATGGAGAATCGTCGTCCTCGTGACTCGCGCTCCATGATCTTTTGGCAGACGCGATCGATGCTGAAGGGAATCTCCGGAATGAGGATCACGTCTGCACTCCCGGACACACCACTATGGAGAGCGATCCATCCCGCGTAGCGACCCATCAGCTCGACGACCATGACCCTATCGTGACTTTCTGCTGTGGAATGGAGCTTGTCGATAGCGTCGGTCGCGGTGCTCACGGCAGTATCGAAACCGAAGGTGGCTTCGGTTCCGTAGACGTCGTTGTCAATGGTCTTGGGGACGCCGACGATGGGGACGCCTTTCTTGGTCAGCTCATACGCGATCTTGAGACTTCCATCTCCACCGATCACCACAAGGGCGCCAATCTCGGCCTTCCGGAACGCCTCCACGAGTTCGTCCGATCGATCCACCTCCATGACCGAACCGTCCTCCAGGATCTTGGGCCAACGAAATGGATTCCCGTGGCTCGATGCACCAAGGATCGTGCCGCCGAGATGAGTGATGCCCCTCACCTCGTCGGGCCCGAGGGCAAGAAATCCGTCAAGCGGGTTGGTCCGCTCCCCGGTCATGATACTCCGAAACCCACGTCGCACGCCGAAGCATTCCCACCCGCGGGCATGTGCGGACAACACTACCGCTCGGATCACGGCGTTGAGCCCAGGCGCATCCCCACCGCCGGTCGAGATCGCGATTCGCATCAAGAGTGAGGGTTCAGGGTGCCCGGAATTAGGACCGTGCCTTGATGGCGTCGACTACCTCGCCGGGTGTGGCGTGGCGGTGGAGTGCCTTCTTGGAAAACACCAGATGCCCGTCGACGACAACCTCGAAGACACCACCCCCCGATGGGATGGGTTTCACCTCCACCTCGGGCCATTCCTCTCTGAGCTCGGCCACCAAACTGGTGACCCGGGGCTCATAGTTTCAAACGACGCAGTATTCAATCGTGACGATCATTGGGTTCCCCGATTCTGAGACCTTGTCCGCGAAGGGTAGTCCCCCCCCTCCCTCCCCTCAAGCCATTGGTCCGTGTCTGCTTGCCCGCAGTTGGAGCGTTTCCTATCTATCGGGACATGATGCCACGACTCCTCTGCCTCCTCTCGCTCGTTCTGGCCGCCTCACCATCGGTTGCGGGTGGCCAGAGACCGTCACCGTCCCCAAAGGCCGAGACCCTCATTCCCGTGGCGGATTGGCCTGCCCCTGGCCGGGATCCGGGGCTCACACGCTTCAGCCCCCTCACCGAACTCACGCCAGCGAACGTGAATCGTCTCGGCGTGAAATGGACATTCGGGACGGGTTCGCTCCGAGGCCATGAGGGAAACCCGCTCGTGGTTGGCGGGCACCTCTTTTTGCAGACCCCCCACCCAACCAGTGTGTATGCCTTCGACCTCGACCGACCGGGCGACCCACCACTCTGGCGTTACGCTCCCCCTGCCGGCCGCGATCCGGCGCTCTCGGTCTGTTGCGGGGTGTCGAGCCGTGGCATGGCGTGGCATCCAAGCGGAAAGATCTACGTGCCGCTGTTCCCCGGCGACTTGGCGGCGATCGACATGGCAACTGGGAAAGAGATCTGGAAAGTCCGCAATGGCGACCCGGCCTTAGGGATCACCATGCAGGCCGCCCCGTTGGTGGTGGGTGATGTCGTGATCGTCGGTACCGGGGGCGGAGAGTATGGGACGCGAGGATACCTCACCGGTTTCGATGCCCTGACAGGCAAGCGGCTCTGGCGGGCCTATTCGACCGGAAGCGACGCAGACGTCTTGCTTACCGCGGGGGCGAACCCTGGCTATCCCTCCTACCAGGGGCACGATCTCGGAGTGCGTACCTGGACGGCAGATAGTTGGCGGCGAGGGGGAGGTGCGACCTGGGGTTGGTTGAGTTACGACCCGGACCTCGACCTCATTTACTACGGTACCGGCGCACCCGCCCCACTCAATCCCGATCAACGGCTTGGGGAGAACAAGTGGACGTCGTCCATCATCGCACGCGAACCGCAGACGGGAGCCCTGCGTTGGGTGGTTCAACTCACGCCTGGAGACCGTTGGGGGTTTGACGCCACCAACGAGAGCATTCTCGTTGAACTCGAAATCGGCGGAAGACCCGTCAAAGCCTTGGTCCATTTCGATCGGAACGGTTTCGCCTACACCATCGATCGCGTCAACGGTCGGATTCTCGTCGCAGAAAAATACGGACCCGCCAACTGGGCGTCACGCGTTGATCTCAGCACTGCCGAGCCCGTCATTGACTCCGCCTATGCTCCGGCCACAGGCCGGCCGGTAAAAGGCGTTTGCCCATCCACTATGGGAATGAAGGCCTTCCAGCCTGCAGCATTTTCGCCGAGCACGGGACTCTTCTACGTCCCGGCGACAAACCTCTGTATGGATATCACCCCTGTACCCACTGGGTTCACGGCGGGTCAGCCATTCATCGGAGCAACGGTCAAAGTGACACCCGGCCCGGGAGGGAATCGTGGCCGCTTTCTGGCGTGGGACGCTGCCACTGGGACGATCGCCTGGGAGGCGAGAGAGCCATACCCCATCGTCGGAGGTGCCCTCGTCACTGCGGGGGGGGTGGTGTTCTATGGAACCCTCGACGGATGGTTCAAAGCCCTCGACGCAACGAGTGGTCGAGAACTCTGGCGGTTCAAAACACCGTCCGGGATTGTCGGAAGCCCCATCACGTTCTCCGGACCCGACGGCCGCCAGTATGTCGCCGTCGTGAGCGGACTCGGTGGCCCCGTGACCGGACTCGGCGAAGGCGTTGCGGGACTCGATCGGGAAATCAGACCTGGCGGTGTACTCCTGGTCTTTGGTTTCTGATAGGCCTGAAACGCATGAATATCCGTCGAGCCCTCATCTGGGTCGTGGCCGCTGCCATCCTGATCCCCACCCTGACGTTTACCGATCGACCGCCGACCCAAAAGGCCACGCACGCCGCTGAGTGGCTCGAAGCTGGCGGCTTGCGTTGGAGAACGGTACGGGCAGGTGAGGGCGGCAGTGCCGACACCACATTAGTCCTCATCCACGGTTTCGGAGATCACCTCCTTGGTTGGCGAAGTGTCTTTGATGGACTGGCCGAGCAATACCATGTCGTCGCCTTCGATTTGCCTGGGTTCGGAGTTAGTCAGAAACCCGACACGACCTACACACTCGATGGCATGACCAAGTGGGTCGGGAGCTTCCTCGAACGCCACACGATCGGGAGCGTCGTCTTGGTTGGCCACTCGATGGGAGGGGAACTCGCAGCCTCCGTCGCACTCGCCTACCCGGAGCGGATCGTGGGCCTCGTCTTGATTGCCCCCTCGGGACTCGATCCGGGGATTGGGCAGATCACGGAGGTGATCGGTCAGAGGGGACAAAACGCCGTCGGATGGTGGGAGAGTGCGAGATCATTCGTCACCCCCATCCACGACCCCGGCTGGCTCGAGGAACCAGGAGAGCTCAAGACCTACAACCCGGTCGTTGACCCCGCCTACCGGATGTCGAGTTCGCGGGTGATCAGGGACTTCGATTTCGGCGGTATCGGGGAGCGCTTCGTCGCAATCACCCAACCCACCCTCGTGATCTGGGGTCGCCTGGACCCGGTCATCCCCTTTGCCACCATGTCACGGTTGGGACAGATGATCCCGTGCGTACGGGTCGAACCCCTCCCGGCCCTGCACCGTCCTCAAGTGGAACGTCCCGACACGACCCTAGCCCTGATTCTCGGGTTCCTCGAGCACCCCTCCTGCCCGGAAACCACAGTACCCTAGCGGACAGGGGGTGGTCTGGAGGCCCGATTCCGTGTAAGTTGGCCACGCTTTTCGGTCGTCCCACCCCCGGAGGAACCCGTTTTGGATCTATCGGCACCGCATAGGGTTCCGCTCACCTGGCTCATGGCTCATGGTAGCGAGGCCATCCAGCTTCGGACCGCTCGTGAGCTTGCGCCCGAGGGCGGAGAGCACCTCGCAGCACTCGAGTTGGCCTTGGTTGAATCAAAGGCCATCCAGGCCCTGACCCGAAAACAGAAGGACAACGGGGTTTGGGGTGGAAACCTGCTCGGGGTGAATCGGTCGGCGAAGGATGGCATCAAGGACGCCGGCACCATTCCGCAGTATCGGCGGTTGATCCAGCTGGGGTATCCGTCGACGGGGCGCTCTTTCAAGCTCGCCGATCGACTGCTCTGGCGATATCTGAGCAGAGATGACGACCCGGCATTGCTTTTCGAGTACAGGAAGACGGTCAAAGCCTCCCCAGCAGCTGATGAGTGGGTCAGAAATCATCTTCGAGAAGCCGCCACCTGCGCCCTAGCCGAAGCCGGACACGATGCTGACCCTCGGATTCGGGGTGCAGCCCATCGAATAGCCACGAGCGTGTCGCAGTTCCTCAGGAGTCCCCTGGCGGAGAAGCCCTTCTCCCGTTCGGGCAAGTCCTTGGTGCTCAATCCAGCTGCCCATCCGCCGAGTTGGTACTCGATCGCCATGGTCGCCGCCATGCCCGATCTCCGCCGCGAAAGAGCGGGTTTCACTGGGCGACTGGCCAACTATCTCCTTCAGCCAGCCTCACGACGGACGTTCGTGATTCAGGTCGGCCGCAAGAAGATCAAGCCGATCCATGTGGTACTCGGTGATCCGATGGCGGCTGACGCGAGGGGAAACGTGCGTGATCTTCCCCTGGCACTGCAGTTCATCGAGGTACTCTGCAATCTCGGTGTGGTGAGGGAATCAACGTCAGCGGTGCGGGTGCTCGAGCGTCTCTACCGCAGTTGTGACGATCAGGGAGTTTGGCGCCCGAAACGGGTCCCGGCGGTCTCGAAGATTCCGAACCCCGTGACCTATCACTACTTCCCACTGCAGACGAGCTCCACCACCGGTGAAGGACGATTCGCCGAGGTCACCTTCAGGTTGGCACGCATCGCCAAACTGATGGATCGCCAAATCGAGTACACCTAACCGTACCCCGCGAGCCTTCCGCGACCCGTGGTCGTGGTGCATACTACTCCGGTGCAGCTCGATCTCACCCCCTTTGATTTCACGCCCACCGAGAGCCTGATCTACGGCGTCTTGGTCACCCGGGGCCCTGGCACCGGGTACGCGGTGGCAAGGGCGGCCGGCTTGGCGAGGGCCAATGCCTATGCCGCGTTAGCTGGCCTGGTAGCGAAGGGGGCGGCTCGTGTAGACGAGGGACGCCCCAAGCGATATCGACCCGAGCCCCCGGCGGTCCTCCTCTCTCTCATCGTGGATCGGCAAGGGCGTTCGATAGAGGCTCTGGCCCAGGCGTTGGACGAAATCTCCGTGCCCTCGTCCCCGACCCTCACCCCGGTAACCTCCGTACGGGGGGTCGCCCAGTTTCTGGGTATCGAAATCGCCCGGGCTCGAGTTTCCGTTCGGCTCTTGCTTCCAGACGATCTCTTTGTCTCGATCGCACCCGCACTCCGGCGCCTGGCGAGCTTGGACACGGAGACCTGGCTCTATTCTGATGGGTCCGGCGCGAGTGATGTGCCCGATGTCCAGGCTGTCGATGTTTCCGGTCGGTGGCCTGGGAAGCCACTCCTCGCGGTCATCGACAACCGCATTGCGCTGATCGGTTCAGTGGAGGCCACCGCAGCGAGCGGCTACTGGACAACTGCCCCGGCGCTCGTCGCAGCGGCCGAGCAGGCAATGGCGGCACTTTGTGGTGGGGCATGAGCGAGTCCTTGGAATCTCTGATGTCCCGGCTTCAGGCGGAGTATCTCGATGAGATACCCGCGCGGCTCGACGAAATCCGCATGGAGATGGCGGCACTCGCGACGGAGCAGTCGGGCGCGAAGGACCGTCTCGGCGTGCTCTTTCATCGGTTGGCAGGGTCGGCAGGGGCCTATGGGTTCGGCGACGTGACCGTGTGCTGTCGACGAGCGGAGGGTGCTCTCGAACAATCACCTTCCCCAGAGGTGGTGAATCAGCTTCAGGACCTGATCAAGCAGATCGAAGCGGCCTTTGCCGCGGGCCCGACGACCTTCCCGATCGCTCCCTGATCGCATCGTTCACCGCTGTCATCCCGGTCAGTGCATGAACCCCTGGGTCAAGGGGACGACGTCCTTGGGGTCGTCGTTTGCGAAGAGCAGTTTCCCCTCTTGATAGGTCGCACCGCGGAGCGTGAGGGCGAGCGCTTCCCCAAGCTCCTGGATCGGGTAGACGTCAACCATCTCCCGGACTTCATCAGGAAGGTCATCGAGATCGGGTTCGTTTTCTTTCGGAATGACGATCCGTGTGATGCCAGCTCGGCAGGCCCCCAGGATCTTCTCCTTCAGGCCTCCGATCGGAAGTACTCTTCCCCGGAGAGTGATTTCACCGGTCATGGCGATATCATGGCGTACCGCTCGCCCGGAGAGTGTCGAGATCAAAGCGGTGGCCATGGTCACGCCCGCCGAGGGCCCCTCTTTGGGAATGGCGCCGGCAGGCACGTGAATGTGTACCTCACGCTCGAACATCTCTTCAGGAATGCGTAGCGCGGCCGCGTGGGCGCGGGCATACGTCCAGGCGGCACGGGCCGATTCCTTCATCACATCGCCGAGTTGCCCCGTCAGCACCAGGTCCCCCTTACCCTTCATCGTGGAGGCCTCGATGAGCATGATGTCCCCACCCGTTGGGGTGTAGTACATCGCTGTTGCCACCCCAACCGTGTCATCCTCCAGTTTCTTCTCGGGGTGGATCTTGGGCCGTCCCAACAAGTCCTTCACGTCGTCGACCGATACCACGGTCTGCTCGATTTCCTGCGACGCGATCTTCCGAGCCACTTTCCTGCAAAGCTTCCCTATCTCGCGCTCCAGCTGACGAACGCCTGATTCTCTCGTGTACCCACTGATGACCGCCGTGAGTGCTTCATCGGTAAGGGTGAGCTGATCTTCGTTCAGGCCGTTATCGACGAATTGACGCGGCACCAGATAGGTCTTCGCGATCTCCAGCTTCTCCCGTTCGGTGTACCCTGTGAACTCAACCACCTCCATCCGGTCCAGCAGGGGGCTGGGGATGTTCTGGAGGTAGTTCGCCGTCGTAATGAAGAGCACCTCGCTCAGGTCGAAGGGCACCCCGAGGTAGTGATCGGTGAAGGAATCGTTCTGTGCGGGGTCGAGGACCTCCAGAAGGGCGGCGGCAGGGTCGCCCTGAAAGGAGACGCCGAGCTTATCGACTTCGTCGAGCAGGAAGACCGGGTTCTTGCTTCCGGCCTGCTTCAACCCCTGGATAATGCGACCCGGCATAGCACCGACGTATGTGCGGCGATGGCCGCGAATGTCCGCTTCGTCGCGGGCTCCACCCAGCGAGATGCGCACGTACTTCCGCCCCATCGCGCGAGCGATCGAAGTCGCCACTGAAGTCTTCCCGACTCCGGGAGGACCCACAAAGAGAAGAATTGGGCCCTTCGCCTTGTCGTCTGGGTTACCAATGACCTCACGCTTTGGACCTTTGTCCCCAGCCACGCTTTCTCCCAGGCTTTCATCCTGGGTCTCGCCCGAGTCAGGGTCGTGGTCACTCGCCTCATCCGTCTCCGGCATCGCGTCGGTGGCTACGGCCGCTTCCTCCCCGTCCTCCTCGGCCCGAGCCTGGGCCTCAGCTTGTCGAAGCTGGCGGACAGCCAGGAATTCGAGTACCCGATCCTTCACGTCCCGCAGGCCATAGTGGTCTTCATCGAGGATCGTCCCCGCCCGCGGTATATCGATGTGGTCTTCGGTCCGCTCGTTCCAGGGAAGCTCCAGGACGGTCTCGAGGAAGTTCCGGATGACCTGGGATTCCATCGATTCCCGCCCGATGCGGTTGAGCCGACCAAGTTCCCGATCCACTTCCTTCCGGGCGACGGGTGGCAGGTCGAGAGCAGCAAGTTTCTGGCGAAGGTCCTCGGATTCGTCGGCCTCGTCATCTTCGCCGAGTTCGCGCCGTATCTGCTTCAGCTGTTCTCGGAGAAACATCTCTCGCTGCCGTTCGCCGAGTTCCTCCTGGACCTGCGACTTGATTTCTTCCTGCGCATCGAGAACGGTCACCTGTCGCTGCACGTGCACCAGTACGCGGCGAAGCCGCTCTTCCACGGACAACGTCTCGAGAAGGGCTTGTCGTTGAGATGGCGTGATATCGATGTAGCCGCTGACGAGGTCGGCGAACCGACCCGCATCGGAGACACCACTCAATACCTGTTGAACCACTTCCTCAGGGAGACCAGACTTCTGGCCAAGTTCTGCGGCGCGCGCGCGTACCTCACGATAGAGAGCTACGAAAGCAGGGTTCTCCGGCGCCACGGGCGGCAGTTCTTCCGCTTCGCGGACGATCGCCCGTAGAAAGCCCGCCTCATCTCCGACGTGCATCGCGATCCCCCGCCGCTCACCGTGCAGGAGCAACTGGATTCCACCGAGACCGCGCTGCAACTGACCGATGCGTGCGATGGTACCGATAGTGTAGAGCGACTCGGGACCCACCTCTTCGACGTTGTCCCGTTGGGAGACGGCAAAAATGAGCTTGTCTTCCGATCCGACGGCTGCCTCGATCGCCCGGAGCGTTCCAGGCCGACCCGCCCCGATGGGGGTCGTGACACCGGGAAACAACACGACGTCACGAAGGGGCAGGACGGGTAATGTCAGGCGTTCGGTCATTGGGAATCCTCTCTCCCATGGGGTCATGCCGACTCGGCACGCAAACAGGCCCCAAGGGACACTCAATCCACACCAAGGGGCATCCAGCGTGCCATGGATTTCGAATTGTGCCTTCCTCCTGAAACAATACGCACTTCGGGGCCGAACGGTTCATCGCTCTCCGGCAGGGCCGGATGGGACCCTTGGTTCGCCCTGCCAAAATGACGTACCGCAGGAGCCGCTTTGTCTCGGCGGTTGCCACACAGGTGTGATCACGTAAGATTGATGATTCGCCGAGTCTCGAAACCTCGAGGCCAGCACCACGCGAGCGCCATGAAAGAAGCCGCCGAGAAGCCGCTCGCCGTAAGGCTTAAGGAAGCCCTCGGCGACGACTACACAATCGAGGGAGAGATCGGCCGCGGCGGCATGGGTGTCGTCTACCGCGCCCGAGACGAACGGTTGCATCGTCGGGTGGCGATCAAGGTGCTTCCCCCCGAGTTGGCATTCCAGCAGGAAATCCGGCAGCGGTTCTCGAGAGAAGCACAGACTGCCGCTCGCCTCAGCCATCCGCACATTGTCCCGATTCACGACGTGGGCGAAGGCAACGGCTTGGTCTATTTCATCATGGGCCTCGTCGAAGGGGAATCGGTCGCCGCCCGACTCAAGCGGCGTGGCCGACTGCCACCCGAAGAAGCACGGCGGATCATGAAGGAGACGGCGGACGCATTAAGTGCCGCCCATGCCCTCTCCATCATTCACCGTGACATCAAGCCCGACAACATCCTGCTGGAGGGGACGCGTGGTCGAGTAATGGTGACGGACTTCGGAATTGCGAAGGCGTTGTCCAGCGCGACGGGATCGACCCTCACCGGAGCCGGTATCGCCATCGGCACACCACAGTTCATGAGCCCCGAGCAGGCCGCTGGGGAGCGAACCCTCGATGGTCGGTCGGACGTGTATAGCCTCGGCGTGGTCACCTACCAGATGTTGACCGGGGAGCTTCCATTCAATGCGCCGACCGTGGCCGCCGTCCTGATGAAGCAGATCACGGAGCCCGCTCCGATTCTCCATATCACTGACCAGAAGATCCCCGAGGATCTGTCACTGGCGGTCGCGCGGTGCCTCGAAAAAGACCCTGAAAATCGTTGGCCGACGGCCGACGCCCTGCGAAGAGCTCTCGAAAGCCGCAACACGGGTTCGTACAAACCCACGACGGGTCTGACTCCCGCCCCCAGTCGGCGGGGCCGAACCAGGACGTCGCGTACAGGTACATCGCGCCCCTCACGAAGTCGACAGGATCGTGCCACCGGCACCGATCGCTCCCGTCTCGGGGGCGCTGCAGCGCGTGGCGAGCGCCGACCTCTTCCGGCGCGACGAGAGCGACCCCGACATCCTGCGTCCGCGTCGAGGGATCGGGCCTCACCCCGGTGGGTCCGAAACGAACGCGGGGAGTGGGTGCGGACGCGCGAGATCGAACAAACCGGAATCCGTGACACCGGTGAACCGGCCATCGTGCAGCGGGTACGTGCACAATTCGCTCGGTGGGCCTCGGTCTCCTCCGGCTGTTTCCTCATCAACGTCGCCACCGGCCTCGACAGTCCGTGGTTCCTGCTCCCGACGGCCGGTATGGGCATCGGCCTACTCACCAACTACGCCAAACTCTGGCAAGCCGGGTACAGCTGGCGCGACGTCCTCAATCGGCCGCCGGCCCCCGATGCCATTCAGAGCTCGACCACGGTTGGCAAGAAGCTCCTGGGTACACCGCGTCGTGAGGAGTTCGGCCGTCATCACACGTCCGTGATGCAAGTGCACCACGACCGTCAGGCCATCCTCACGCTGTTCCAGAAGCTCTCGGCCTCGGACAAGGAGCAGCTGCCCGATGTGCCGGGAACTGCCGATGCCTTGTACGAGAAGGCGCAGGAGATGGCCCGCACCCTTCATTCGATGGACGCCAACCTCAACACCGAGGGCCTGGCGCGGATTGAGGATCGGTTGGCGCAGATCCAGGCCGAAGCACCGAGCGACGAGCGTCAGCGACGGGTCACGCTGCTCGAACAACAGCGCCGGGCGTACCAGGACCTCATCGGACGACGCGGTGCCGTCGCCGACCGCCTGGAGTCGAGCGTCCTCGCCATGCAGAACATGCGGTTCGATCTCCTGCGGCTTCGCTCGATGGGTATCGGTGCGGTCGGGAGCGATCTGACTCTTGTGACCCAGCAGGCACGAGCGCTGTCCCGCGACGTCGATCACGCCATCGCGGCTGCGAGTGAGGTGCGAGAAGCGCTGGGTTGACCGACTCCTTTGACGTCCGGACGTATTGGGAACGCCGGCTCGGGCAAGAGTACAGCCTGGCCGGCGTTGGTTATCAGCGGTTAGGTCGTTACTACAACGCCTGGATGTACCGGGTCCGGGCACGCGTTTTCGAGCGTGTTCTCCAGGACCATGGTATTGGGCCGGGTTCAAACGTGCTGGACATCGGTTCCGGCACGGGGTTCTACATCGAGCGCTGGGAGGCCGCCGGGGCCCGGAGCGTGACCGGTGTCGACATCACCGACGTCGCCGTGCAAGCCCTTCGCGCACACCATCCACAGCATCGATTCGTTCAGGCCGACATCGGTGCGACGCTTCCCGTCCACGAGGCCCTCCCCCCTGGATCGTTCGATGCCGTGTCGGCGATGGACGTGCTCTTTCACATCGTTGACGACGAGGCGTATCGGCGGGCTTTCATCAACCTCGCGTCGCTCCTCAAGTCGGGTGGGTGGTTGATCTGGTCGGACAATTTCCTGAGACATGGCACGGAGCGGGTCAAGCATCAGGTCAGTCGTTCACTGGTCGAGAGCGAGCGGGAGGCGAAAGCCGCTGGCTTCGAGATCGTCGGCCGAGTCCCGATGTTCGTCCTGATGAACTACCCATCCGACACACCTTCGAGGCTTGCCCGATTCGCTTGGACGGCCATGGTGGCACCAGCCGCCCTGATGCCTCCGCTGGGATGGGTCCTCGGCGCGATCCTCTATCCCCTCGAGCGCTGGTTCACGGCTGCGCTCACTGAGAGTCCCACGACTGAAGTGATGATCTGCCGGAAGACCTAGCCGATCGGTTCGAGCCAGTCTTCGAAGGCAGGAACCCCGCGCAGCACGGACAGATCGAGTCTGGTGTGCAGACCAGGTGTGTAGTAGAGCCCATTCCGGTAGGCCTCGCGCAGGAGGGTCATGGCGCGCTCGATGTCTCCGCGGTGGGCGGCAATCGCTGCCAGACCGACATATGGCTCCCCGGCCGTGGGGGGGTGGTCGAGGTTGCGTTCGAGCGCGCTCTCCATCTTTCGGACTGTGGCCGTGTCGCCCAGGCGCTGAGCGGCGATCGCCGTTCCGATTCGCTGCGCGTATCTCGTACCCCCTCCAAAGAGGTCCAGGGCTTCTGCGTCTCGCCCCGCCAGCAGCCGAACCATACCGGCGCGATCTCTCTCCCCACCGTTCAGTTCCTCGACCCCGGTCGAGTCATACCAGGCGTTCAGCCGAACCAGAAGAGTGTCCGCGGCAGCTGATTGTCGATGCGCGCGCAACTCTCCCATGGCGGAGTAGCTGTATCCGACGTCAGGAGTCGTGCCTCCAGGTGGTTGCAGACGTGCGAGAGCCTCGCGCAGAACCCATCGCGTCTCACCGAGCCCGACACGGGCTCGGAGTTCAATTCCCTCCTTC
>QKDC01000168.1 GCA_003246755.1 Gemmatimonadota bacterium
GGGGGCGACCAGCATGATCTGCTGAGCGCCCCCGGGGTTCGTCATCGCGTGAACTCTGACGGGAAGTAACGCGACCCGCTGCTACATGGGTGGATAGCTCATCGCCGCCGCATACGTCGTTATCTGGCTATCCCAGCCCGAGACCGTCTTGATCAGCGCGGTGAAAGCCGCGTCCAGGGCCGCTCGCGCCTCGCTGTTTCCAGCAGCCAGCTTGTCCAGCGAGTTCTTGCCAAAGAAGTTCTCGGCGGAATCGAAGAAGGTGACCACCATGGCCCGTGGCACGCCGAGGCGGACCCGGTACACCTGAACGTTGTAGGGATACTTCAGGTCCGCGCGCACCTTATTGACGGCCTGCATTGCCTCATTGAAGGCGGCGGCTTGACCAGGCGCGATCATCACGTCGACGACTTGCGCTCCGCCCTGGGTCCCGAGGTCCATCCCGGAGGCGTAGGTCAGATTGGTGGATTGCGTGAACACCTCGCTCGAGACGACCCGAAGTTGGGTGCCCTGAAACGCCTTCTGGAGTGCTTCCACTTTCTCAGGTGCCACGGCACGGAGCCGCGCCATGGAACCTTGCCCGCCAGCTCCAAACAGGGCGTCCCTTGAGCGGGGGCGCACGATCATGGTCTTGTTGTCCTTGACGTAAGCCCACCAGCCGACCTCCGCGGCCGGTATGTTCGCGGCTTTGAGCGCCTCGACCATTTGCGCTTCCGCGTTGCGCCACGCACCCATGGTACTCGGGGTATGTTCAAGCGTCGTGAGGGTGAATGCAGGCGCCGGCGTGTCCTGCGCGGTTCCGGTCGAGACCAACAGGGCAGTACAAGCCAAAGCACCGAGAACGGTACGTGTCTTCATTCCAGTCTCCTGATCATGAGTTGTTGGGGTGGCTTGTGTTATAGCCCCATGCCCGGGCCCAGTCAAATTCCGAGGGAAACCGAGCCCAGGCTCCACTCGTCTTATCTTGCATGGAGCCCGGATTCGGGCCACTATCTCAATCTTGTTCAACTGGAGGAAATCGTGCGCCTAACCGCTCTGGCCCTCGCGGCCGCATTCATCACCACCACCGCCGTGGCCCAGGACGCCGACCGCAGCGTCGCAGATGGCGGCATCAAGGTCAGCGGCTGGCAGGGCCGAGTCGACCGTCGGCCGGCCTCGCAGGGCAAGACCGTCGCCGACTCGAAGTTCGCGGCGATCGATGGTGGGTTCCGGATCTCCGTCGGCCCGGCCGGGAACTTCTGGAACCCGGCCCACACCGCCAGCGGCGACTACACCGTGAAGGGGACGTTCAAGGAACACAAAATGGCGGCCTCGCATCCGCACTCCTACGGCATCTTCATCGGCGGGACCGACCTCACGTCCGATACGGAAAAGCTCCTCTACTGCATCGCCTACGGTGATGGGACCTATTCGGTAAAGACCTTCCACGGGGCCAACGTCACGACGCTGGTGAATCGCGAAGCCAGCACCGCATTGAAGAAGGCCGGCGCGGATGGTGAAGCAACCAATGAAGTCGGTTGGCGGGTCGCGGGCGGGAAGGCTTCCTGTCTCCTGAACGGAACCGTGGTCAAGACCTTCGACAAGTCCGAAGTCGTTGCACCAGACAAGCTGAGTTCATTGGACGGAGTCTATGGCATCCGTGTCAGCCACAACCTCGAGCTGACGGTTACCGGATTCGGAAAGAGCAAGTAGGGCATTCCGGAATTCTTCAAGGCGTGGCGGCCCCGGAAGATCCGGGGCCATCGCTTCCCTCCGCAGTTGCTTCCAGGTCAGCCCTTCACTGAAGTCAAGCAGTCAATCCCGGCTTCTTCGGGTCCAACGGGTCCAGGCCGAGCCGGGTCAACTCCCGATTCACCGCCGACAGATCATTGGCCCACACTTCGGCGAGGCGATCGGTGTATCCCCGTAGTTCATTCACCATGATCTGAAAGACCTCTTCCATACCTTTCCCGGGCCGCCCGTCGCCACTCTCAGACATGGAGAGGAGGTTCGCGAGCCGGTTGTTCACCCTGATGGGGAAGTTCAACGGATCCTGGTTACTCCGATTCTTCACCTGGTAGATGTTGGCCTCCACCTCCGAGGCGTTGGTCTCCAGCCGCTTGGCGGCATCGGCGAGGCGAGCGTCGTCCGATTGCTTCAGTCGGTCTTCGAGCTGAGCCTTCACAGTGCGAATCTCGATGACCGCACTGTTCGCTTCGTTCACCTTGTCTCGGATCTTCCGGCCAAACGCATACTGCGCCTGCATGTCGTCGTCGGTGACGTCGGTGATCCAGGGGTTGCGCTGCACGGTGACGGTCGTCGAGGCGGTATGGTTGTCAGCGGTGAGCCGGACGGTGTAGGTCCCGGGCGGTACCACGGGTCCAGCCATCCGGGCGCCCCAGAGAATCATCCCGGCGAAGCTCACCGGCGGCTCGGTGCGGAGGTCCCATTGCAGGTAGTTGAGCCCCTGCTTGGCGGGTAGACTCGGGCCGGAGAACCAGCTCCCCTGCTGCCCCGAATCCGCGGGTTCGTAGCTCCGAAGCACCTCCCCCGAAGCGTCCACGATCTCGAGTTTCACCTTGTCGGGTTTCTGGGAGAGCCACCACGAAAATGTCACGCCATTTGCCGAACGGTACGCGGTCGGCGGGTTGAACAGAATCGCATTCTTGGCCGAGAAGTTCGGTGCGGCCTGCCTGATGGGCGCCAGATTGTCCAGCACCCAGAATCCGCGGCCATGCGCGGTGATCACCAACTCGTTCTTCTCCACGATCAGATCGACGATGGGCAAATCGGGAAGGGACGGGTTGAGTCCCTGCCAGTGCGCACCATCGTCGTAGGAGATGTAGACACCGTGTTGCGTCGCGGCGTAGAGCAATCCTTCGCGCGTCGGATCTTCTCGAACGGCGTGGACATACGCATCGGCCCGGATCCCGTTGACGATCTTGGTCCAGGTACGACCGTAGTCGTTGGTCTTCCAGATATACGGCGAGAAGTCATTCAACAACGGCTTTCGCACGGAAACGTATGCTCGGCCGGCGGCGAACGCCGAGGCGTCGATCTGGCTCACGCGTCCGAAGTCCGGCATGTCGGGTGGGGTGACATTGTTCCACGTCTTGCCGCCGTCCCGGGTCACGTGCACCAAACCATCGTCCGATCCGGTCCAGATGACGTTGATATCGACCTTGCCCGGTCCCACCGAGAAAATGGTGGCGTAAACCTCGGGGCCGTTCATGTCGCCGGTGATGGGGCCGCCGGAGTGCCCCAATGTATTGGGATCGGCGCGGGTGAGATCGTCGCTCAGCCGATCCCATGTTTTCCCGCCGTCGGTGGTGCGCCAGAGTCGGTTCGATGAGGTGTAGAGGGTGTTGGGGTCGAGGGGCGAGAAGATGATCGGGAAGGTCCACTGCCAGCGCTCGACCATGTCAATCGCCGGTTCACCCGAATAGAACCAGGGATACGGGACCACTTCGCGTGAGGTGTTCAGACGGCGGTTGTACTTATCGATGTAACCGCCATTGTTGAACCCCGAGTAGAAAAGATCGAGATCCTTGGGGTCCGGCGCGATGTAGCCCGGCTCACCCCCGCCCACCTCATAGGCCACTTCTATCGACCCCTCGGTCACGGACGCGGACGGCCCTCTCCCTCCACCGAAGAAGAACCCCCTGCTACCAAACCCAAAACGACTCGCATTCCAGGCCGACGGGAGACACAGGGTGCTGTTGTCCTGCTGCGAGCCACACACATGGAAGGGAATGTGCGCCGTGGTGATGACGTGATAGAACTGGGCGGTGGGAAATTCCTGATCGGTCCATCGTCCCCCGGTATTGGTACTCACCGCACCGCCGCCATCATTACCAACGATCAAGTGAGTGGGGTCGTCCGGGTCGATCCAGAGGTCGTGGAAGTCCCCGTGCGTGCCATTGTTGATGACCTCGGTGCTGTCGCCTCCGTTGGTGGAGCGGAAGAGTGACGTGTTCTCGATGTAGATGACGTTCTCGTCCTGATGATCGGCGAAGATGTGGGTGTAGTAGAAGGCACGCTGCCGAATGGCTCGGCTGTCGTTCACCAGTTTCCAGGTCGCCCCGGCATCGTCGCTCCGGAAGAGTCCGCCGTTGTCGTTTTCGAAGAGAGCGTAGACGCGATTGGAGTTGGCGCTCGACACCGCGAGCCCGATGCGTCCTACCAGGCCCTCCTGGGGCATGCCGGGGTTGCGGGTCATCTCGGTCCAGGTTTCGCCACCGTCGGTGCTCTTGAACATCCCACTGCCGGGACCGCCCGAGGACATCGTGTATTCCTTGCGATAGGCCTCCCAGAGTGAAGCGTAGATCACGTCGGGGTTGTTGCGATCGATGGCGATATCAATGGCACCTGTGTTCGCATCCCTGAAGAGCACTCGCCGCCAGGTGTTGCCTCCGTCGGTGCTCTTGAAGACGCCACGTTCCTCACTTGGCGCGCTGTATTTACCGAAGGATGCCACAAAGATGATGTCCGGGTTGGTTGGGTGGATCCGGATCTTGGAGATGCCATGGGACTGGCGAAACCCGACATGCTCCCAGGTCTTGCCGGCATCCCGACTCCGGTAGACGCCATCACCCGGCATGATGTTCCCGCGAATGCAGGTTTCACCGGTGCCGATGAACACCAGGTCGGGATTGGTCTCGCTCACCGCCACCGCGCCCACCGACGCACTGGTGATCTGGTAGTCCGTGACGGGCACCCAGTTCTCGCCGGTATCGGTGGTTTTCCAGAGTCCACCACCGACCGCGCCAAAGTAGGCCTCATTGGGGCGACCCCTCACACCCGAGACGGCAATGGACCGGCCACCGCGATCGGGGCCGAGGTTCCTCCAGCGGTATCCGGCCAGAAAGGCCGAATCGAGCACCACAGTCTGGGCGGGGAGGGTGGTTGGAAGGGTGATCAGGGCGACAAGCAATCCCAGCGTCAACGATCTGTGGCAGAGGCGAATCGGGGGCATGACGGGGTCTCGGGTCGAGGTGAAACGAGAACGGATTGACCGCACCCGGGAAGATACCGGCTGCGCCACGCATTGCCAGCAGGACCGCCAGCTAGCCGCGCGAGGCGATCGTCTTGAGGGCGGCGGCGAGTCGTTCGGTGTCGGCCGGGCGGTTGTAGAGGGCGGGGGTCACGCGGACACAATCCCCTCCGGTGATCCCGGTACGCCAAACGGTGAACAACTGGTACGTGTCGAACAGCTCCTGAACGATGGCCTGATTCTCTTCCCGCCCGGTCTGGCCGTGGATCCGGAACGAGGTGATCCCAGCGACCAGGTCCGGATCGTCCGGAGTCAGGATGTCGATGCCCAGTGTGTCTCGCGTCGCGGAGACCCAGGTGTCACGCAGGTAACGCACCCGGGCCGCCTTGTATGCCGAACCGATGGACTCGTGGAAATCGATCGCCGCGGGAACGGTGAGGTACGTCGCGAAGTTGGCGGTTCCGGTGTGAATGCGACTCTCGATTCGGTCAAGCGGTCCGTCGTCGCCGAGCATGCGGTCGACATCGGGGAGTCTGTGGGCCTTGATGTACATCGCGCCGGCGCCGATGGGAGCGCCGAGCCACTTGTGCAGGTTCATTCCCACGAAGTCGGCGCCAATGTCGTCCAATGTCAGGTCGCACTGCCCGAAGGAATGCGCCGCGTCCACAATGGTATCGGCTCCTCGCGCGCGCGCGATCTCGGTGATCTCTTTGGTCGGGATGATCAACCCGGTCTTGTTGTTGAGATGGGTGAGCAGGACGAGCCGCACCGTGGGGTTCTGCTCCAGCGCTTCGGCGTAAGCGGCGAGAACGTTGTCGCGGGTCGCGGGCTCGGGGATGGTGATCCGGATGACGTTGACACTCCGCCGTTCCACCAGAGAGTTCATGGCGAACTGCATCGCGCCGTAGTCGAGGTCGGCATAGAGGACGGCGTCACCCGGGCGAAGCAGGTTGTACTGCACGATCAAGCGCTGCAGTGCCTCGGTGGCGCCGCGGGTCAGGGCAATTTCACCGGGGTTCGCTCCAAGGTATTGGGCAACCCGATCTCGAGCAGCTCCGAACTCATCGTCGAAGACCCGGCGGGCAAAGACCGAACTCTCGTAGTTGACCCGGTCGATCTGCCGGTGATACTCGGCGAGGACCGGTACGGCCATCATCCCGAAGTAGCCGGCCTCGAGATTCGTGTACTCCGAGGGGACCCGGTACTGCGCGGCCACCCGGCTCCAATAGGCCTCGTCCCGGGACACAACATCAGGAGCACCACTCGGGCGGTCGAGTGCCGGAATCCCGATACCCCGTAGATCCTCCCCCGCTTCGGCGCATCGGTTGGTCGCGAGCGCCAGCCCAGCGAGGCCGGTGGTCCCGATGAAGGAGCGGCGCGAGAGTCTCACTAGTTCACTGCGGCAATATGTGCGGGTGCTGGAGTGCCGCGGTGGCGGTGATCTCCTGGACGAAGCGATCGGCGCCGAGCACGGCGGCGAGCTCGGGCTTGAGAACCTTGAGCGCGACCTTGCGTTTGTGCTTGAGGTCTTCGGCGAGGAAGACGGTGGCCATGCCGCCTTGGCCCAGTTCCCGCTCGATCCGGTAGCGGTCCACCAGCGCGGCCTCGAGACGGGACGGAGGGTTCATCGCGGGCCGCTTCCCATGGCGCTCAAGGCGTTGAGTACCACGACGATCCGGGTGCCGCTGGAGCGTGCCTCGATCACCGCGAACTCCGCAGTGCCCGACGATACATCGTAGTCCGCATCCGGCGAAACTTCATATCCCTCGATGCCGAGCCGCTCGGGACGATCGACGACGAGACGAGCGCCCTCCATCCGCACGCGGACGGCGCTCACGGCGCCCGCCTGGTCCCTGAAGTACAGGGTCCGCCCATCAGCGGCCCAAACCGGCTCCGCGCCACCATCCAGAGACACCGACTGCCGATCGCCGGGTGTCGGGAAGCTGGTGACGTACACCTCGTCCCGGCCAGTCTCGTCCGAGACGTAAGCCATCCATCGGCCGTCGGGCGCGATGGCCGGGGAGTACTCCCGATATCGCGTCGTCGTAAATGGTTGCGCCCTCATCTCCCCACCTCGCCGCAGCACCAGAATCTCGACGTTGCGCCCCCCATCTCCGGATTCCAACGGGGTGGTGTATGTGAACGCCACCCAGGGGCCGGAGACGGAGACCCGGCCTATTTCTCCCCCAGCATCGGCGCTATCCACCGCGGGGAGGACGACGCTACGTTCGCCACCCCGGCCGGCGGGATAGATCACCAATTCGCGATAATCGTACGCGACGATGAGGGAGTCACCGTCATCGGTCCAGTCGAAGTGTTCCGAATCGCCATCCAGGGTCACGGGGAGGACAGAGCCTCGCTCGAGATCCACGAGGAAGACGCGATGGCCCCCCTCCGTGGACCCCGTGATGCCAAGGTGCCTGTCCCCCGGAGCAAACCGGGGGTTGTCGTAGTGAAGCACGCCCTCGAGAGGGATCCGGAGTGCCCGGGCCGATCCATCGGCCCGAGCCAGCGCGACCCGAGGGTGGGCGCCCCCGAGCCGGTAGAGCAGGGTGCCGGACAACGACATCGCGAAGTCCGACCAGCCGTTCGACGAGATGTAGAGGTCGTTTGCCAGGTATTCAACTGGGCCGGATGTCTTGTTGGTGCGCGCGTCGAAGGCCTGCGCCGCGATGCTCCCCCCCGGGAGCGCTACGACCAGGTGTCCAGATTCGGTCATCTGCGGGTGAAGACCGCGAGTCACCGTGGCCGGGTCCGGCGAATCCAGATCGATCATGACCACCAGCGGCTCCTCCGACCTCCGCCAGGTCGTGAACAGGATGCGGTTGGTGCCCGGCACCGCCCAGGGAGTCGCAAATACGACCTGGCCTGAGGCGGAGTCGGGACCGATCAGGAGCTTGGGCTCGCCACCATCCGCCGGGACACTCCAAAGGCCCTGTCGGGGTGCCGAGCTGGCATAGACGATCGTGTTCCGGTCCGTCCAGGTGGCTCCGTAAATATGATCGCCGGTGGTCACCACCGGCACCGGCGTCCCCCCGGACACGGCCACCTTGAAGATGGTGCCCTGCTGGTTGGCAAAACCGAGCCACTTGCCGTCTGGTGAAAAGAACAGGCTGGTGCCGCCGCGGGTGTCTGGGAGATGCGTTGCGACGAGAGCATCCATCTCGCGGATGAACACCTCCGCGCGTCCCAGGATGGAGCCGGTGTAGGCAAACCGTCGCCCGTCCCGCGAGATGGCGTAGAGCGGTCCGCAGCACAATGTCCCCAGGACGTGGGTGGAATCTGCCGAATAGAAGAACCGGGTCGGCTGGGTCGGCGCAGGCTCCAGCCGCCGCGTCCACCCCCAGACCGCGATCGCGGTGGCCACCACTGCGATGGCAGCGAGAGCGGAAACGAGGCGAGTCGATGCGGCGGGACGCCTGAGAGCGGCCGCCGTGCCCGCCGTCGCGCTGTGAGTGAATACCGGATTCGCCAGGCCCTTCGCAAACTCGCTGGCGCTCCCGAATCGGTCCGCTGGGAGCTTCTCCAACGCTTTCGCCAGCGCCGCTGCGACGTTCGGAGGCACCGCCCTGCGGCGCGTGGTTACCTCCGCGACGGGCTCGGCGATGATCTTCATGATGATCTGCTGCGCCGAATTCCCCATGTGGGGCGGCTCCCCGGCCAGCATTTCGTACAGCACGCTCGCGAGCGAATAGATGTCCGACCGCGCGGTGATCTGTTTGTCCGCGGTCGCCTGCTCGGGGCTCATGTAGTACGGGGTCCCGAGCGATAGTCCCGTTTCGGTCATCCGTCCGCCCGCCGCGGCGCTCACGGCGAGGGCGATGCCGAAGTCCATCACCATCGGCCGGCCATCGTGCAGCAGGATGTTCTCGGGCTTGATGTCCCGGTGGATCACCCCGTGGCGATGAGCGTAGTCGAGCGCGTCGGCCACTTCCGTGGTGATCCGGATCGCCTCCTCGATCCCGAACTGGGTCTCCCGATTGAGCTTGTCACGGACCGTTTCGCCGTCGATGTAGGGCATCACGTAGTAGAGGAAGCCATCCGCGGTGCCGGAGTCGAAGAGCGGGAGGATGTGGGGGTGTTGGAGACCCGCTGTCGTGGTGATTTCCTGGACGAACCGCTCGGCGCCGAGTACGGCGGCGAGGTCGGGCTTCAGGACCTTGATCGCGACCTTGCGCTGATGCTTGAGGTCTTCGGCGAGGAAGACCGTCGCCATGCCACCCTGACCCAGTTCCCGCTCGATCCGGTAGCGGTCCGCCAGCGCGTTGCTCAACCGTGAGATGGAGTCGGTCACGACTATCGCCCTCGCACGCTTGCCATGCGGGCCCGGAACTCGGTCAGCCACCCGTACACCACGACCAGCTTCGGTTCCTCGAGGCTCCTGGTCATCAGAAGACGCCGCCCGTCCGGTGACACGTCGTAGTTGGCATGCGGAGCCAGTGCGAACATGAAGTCGTCTGGGAACAACTCTGTGCGGCCGGTCACGGCGAACCCACCGTCAGTCGTCACCTCGGCGGCAATGACCTGCCTGCCGTCGCGATAGAAGATCCGTCGCCCGTCACGAGCCCAGACGGGTTCCGAGCCTCCTGTGTTCGAAATCTGAACCTGCCCTCCGGGCCCGGGGAAAGGCTGAACCACAACCTGTGATGTTCCCGAGGCGTCGGTGACAAAGGCGACCCATCGACCATCGGGTGAAAGCCTGGGTTGCGCCTCGACCGATAAAGTGGCGGCCACAGCACGCGCGGCGGTATCACCCTCGAGTAATCGGTACATCACATCGGCCTGACTATCATCGATCTGATACACGAGGGCTCCGCCGTCCGGTGACACGACAGCTTCGTAGAAGTCATGTACGGGACTCGACAACAAGGGTTCGGGGGGGGCACTCAAGTCGGCCGGCACCCACATGATTGCCGAGCGGCCGCCTTCATCGGATCGGTAGACTACGCGAGCCCCGTCAGGAGTCCATTCAGGGCGATCGTTGAAAAATCCCGCGCTGGTCAGCCGTTGGAGTGTGAATGATGCCAGGTCGTAGACCCAGATGTCGGAACGACCACCGGCGCCGATCGCCAGAGCGATGCGCCGGCCGTCGGGTGACAGTCGCGGGTAGGAGTAGAGCCCGGGTGTCGGAAGCAGAGGCTCGAACGGAGTTCCGGGCGCGGCCCACCCGAGTACCAGGTCGGCGTTCGCCGACAGATAGACCAGCGTCCCAGTCACGGACAGGGCGGCGTCGCTCGCGCCTACCACCCGGACCTGGGCGCTGATCCCCAGTGCCACCGGGTCCCCGCGGACTCGTCCCTCTTGAAGGTCCAGATCGACCGCCATTATGGCGCCGGTCGCCGCCGCGTAGACCAACGTTTCATCCAGGTACCCCAGGGGGTCCGTGACATCCAGGTCGAAGCGAGTCACTTCCTTGGTTCTGGAGGAGTATGCTCCAAGTCTCACTGGGGTGTTCCCCGCGCCGGCGATGGCAAAGAGCACGGTCTCACCGTCCGGCACAGTCCGTGGCTGGTTGAAAAACAGATCGCCAGCCGCCGAGTCGGTCGGGGTGAGGACCTGCACCGTTCCACCACCTGCCGCCGGAAGTGCCAGAAGGCCCTTCCCCGTACCCATGATGATCAGGCCCGAACTGCTCCAGACCAGCCCGGTCGGTGGCCAGCTGGTTTTGCCCACCATCACCGGAGTCCCCCCACTCACCTCCACCTTCCAAATGGCGTCCAGGACTAGGTACGCGATCCACTGACCGTCGGGTGAGAAGCACGGTTGTTGGGCACCCTCGGTTCCCGTGAGCGGGGTCGGCGTGTCCTGGTCGATCAGCCTGGTGAACAACTGAGAGGCGCCCGACTCGCCCGCTGAGACATAGGCGACCGTTTTTCCATCCGGAGAGATGGCAACGCTGGTTCCGACCGCCACGTTGCCGACGAGCACGGAGGATGGGATCGAGACGTTGAACCGCACCACTTCAGGAGCAATCTCGCGGTGGGCAGCGCTCCACTGCGTGACGGCCAAAGCACTGGTACCGAGGAGCCCGACCGCGAGGCCGACGACCAGCGGATGACGGACAACCGAAGCGGATCGCCCAACACCCTGCCGGCCTCCTGTACCAGTCAGCATCGGGATAGGAGTGATCCCCGCCAAGACGTCGGCAAACTCACGGGCGCTGGAGAATCGATCCGCCGGGAGTTTCTCGAGCGCTTTCGCGAGCGCGGCAGCAACACGGGGCGGCACCGACTTGCGCAAGGAGGTGACCGGCGCCGCCTCCTCGGTCACGATCTTCATGATGATCTGCTGCGCCGAGGCACCTGTGTGCGGCGGATTCCCGGTCAGCATCTCGTACAGCACACTCGCCAGCGAGTACACGTCCGACCGGGCGGTGATCTCCTTCTCCGCGGTCGCCTGCTCGGGGCTCATGTAGTGCGGCGTGCCCAGGCTCAGCCCCGTCTCCGTCATCCGCCCCCCGGCCGCGGCACTTACCGCAAGCGCAATCCCGAAGTCCGCCACCATCGGCCGGCCATCGTGGAGCAGGATATTCTCGGGCTTGATGTCGCGATGGATGACACCGTTCCGGTGTGCGTAGTCGAGTGCGTCGGCGACCTCGGTGGTGATCTTCACCGCCTCGTCCACGCCGAGCTGGGTCTCCCGATCGAGTTTGTTGCGGAGTGTCTCACCGTCGATGAACGGCATGACGTAATACAGGAACCCCTCGACGGTACCGGAATCGAAGAGCGGCAGAATGTGCGGGTGCTGGAGTGCTGCGGTGGTGGTGATCTCCTGGACGAAGCGATCGGCGCCGAGCACGGCGGCGAGTTCGGGTTTCAGGACCTTGAGCGCGACGTTGCGTTTGTGCTTGAGGTCTTCGGCGAGGTAGACGGTGGCCATGCCCCCCTGACCGAGTTCCCGCTCGATGCGGTAGCGGTCGGCGAGAGCCGCGGCCAGGCGGTCAGGGACTCCGGTCACCGGCCCACCTTTGCCTTCAGCTCCTCGAACCAGTTCTCGACGTAGAACACCTCGGCCCCACCCTCACCCCGGACGTCCCGGATCATCAGGAAGTGTTGTCCGTCCGGCGCGACGTCGTACTCCGGCCGGTTCCGCGCAGAGCGGTACTCGCGGATGGAAAACAGGGGACGAGGACTCCCGAACTGTAATCCCGACCCTGAGGCCGTGACGTCCACCGCCATCAGGTGACCCCCGCTCTTGTAGAACAGCTCCCGTCCATTCGGGGCCCAGCGCGGTTCGGTGCCGCCGTCGAGGGAAACCACGCGGGTGTAGCTCATGTCGGGGAACGGGGCGATGTAGATCTCCCGCTGCCCGGTCGGGTTTCCGGTCCAGGCCAGCCAGCGGCCATTGGGCGAGATCGCGAGCTGGGTCTGCGTGGCAGAGTCCGTCACCAGCGGCACGATGGACGTGTCTCCCGCAAGGCGGAGCCCCCGGATGTTGCTGTCCGAGCCTCGCTCTCCGACAATCTCATCAGAGCGGAAAACCACCCACCGGCCGTCAGGGGAGTATTCGCCCTCCCAAACACTGAAGTCGTGATCCACGACCAGGCGGGCAGTGCCGCTCCCATCCACCGGGCTCTCAAACAGCATCAGATCCAGGACCTCACCGGCCTGGAGTCGGTTCGACGCGAAGAGCACGGCCCCGCCGTCAGGAGTCCAGGATGGCCTCCAGTTGACGGTGCCCTCCAACGTGAGCTTCTGTCGTGTCCCGTCATCTCGTCGGATCCAGATCTGCGTGGTCGCTTCGCTCAGGCTCACCGCCAGGGCCCGGCCGTCGGGGGAGAGGGCGGGGTAGTGGAAGTCGGCGCGCCAGGTCGAGTCGAGGGGGACGGCCCGCCCGTCCCGCGCCACCCACATGAGTTCAGCCGGGATCCGCCCGCCCGTGCCGACGGAGTAGAGGATTGTCCCCGATGGAGAGAGCGCCAGACTCCCGGGCAGGACGTTTTCCAGGACGGGGACCGCGCCGCTCGTGAGTTCCAGACGGCGCACATCGAACCCAACGGCGAACAGGCCACCGGCTCTGGCGATGTACAAGAGATGTCCGGTTGGAGCGTACCACACTCCCGCCGCATCGGGAACCAGCATCTTTGCCTCGCTGGTCCTCAAGTCGAAGGCGTACACTGAAGACCCGTTGGCGCAGTTCCCCCCCAGACAGCTGGTGAACAGGAAACCGCTGGTCCCCGGGAGCGGCGCCATGGTGATCGGCCGCATGAGGTCGACCGTGTCCCGCAGCAGGGTCTCGCCCGGTCCACCATCCTCGGGGATCATCGTGATGCCGGCCCGTGAGCCGTAGACGATCATGCCGCCTTCGAGCCAGGCACCCGAAGACAAGGTCACATCGGCATCGTCGGCGAGGGCCACGCTGCCCCCTCCTTCGAGCGGGACCTTCCGGACCTGGCGGTCCAGTGTCAGATAGCCGACCCAGCGCCCGTCCGGGGAAAAGAACGGTGTCAGCGCGCCTTCGGTTCCCGGGATCGGCGACCCGACGGCTTCGCCCCGGAGCTTTCGGAACAGGCGGAAGGCCCCAGCACTCGAATCGGCGTAGACGATGCTCGATCCATCCGGCGCGATCGTGGCCTGGGTCCCCACCCGCTCCGCCCCCGGATCGAGCAGGGAACTCATGGCCGATCGCCACATGGCGACCCGCTGACGGCTCGTCGGCCGCTCTATTCCCGGACGGAACCAGGCCACCGCGGTTGTGACAAGCAGGAGCGCGCTGAGTCCAAGGAGGGCGTTGAACCAGCTTCTGGGTACGATCGCCTGACGCCCGGCCGTGCCCCTGCCGGCGGCTGCCGACGCGATGGTCCGGGTGAAACCCGTATCGCTCAGAGCACGCGCGAACTCCGCCGCGCTGGAAAACCGGTCGGCGGGAAGCTTTTGAAGCCCTTGGAGCACCGCGGCTTCCACATGCGGCGGGACGGTCTTCCGGTGGCCGGTGAGCGACGGGGGTTCGTCAGTCATCACCTTCGCGATGATCGCCTGCGCCGTAGGACCGGTGAACGGCGGCTCCCCCATCAGCAGCTCGTAAGTGACGCAGGCCAGCGCGTACACGTCCGACCGCGCGTCGAGTTCCCGGTCCCCCATCGCCTGCTCGGGGCTCATGTAGTGCGGTGTGCCGAGCGACATCCCGGTCTCGGTCATCCGGGTGCCTGCGCTGGTGGCCGCGAGGGCGATCCCGAAGTCGGCGATCAACGCGCGGTCGTCGTGGAGCAGGATGTTCTCCGGCTTGATGTCGCGGTGTACGATGCCGTGTCGGTGGGCGTAGTCGAGCGCGCCCGCCACCTCGCTCGCGATGCGGATCGCCTCGGCGACCGCGAGTTGCTTCTCCCGCGTGAGCCGGTTGCGGAGAGATTCCCCCTCTACATACGGCATCACGTAATACAGGAAGCTGTCCGCCTCCCCGGAGTCGTGGAGCGGCAGGATGTGAGGGTGCTGGAGGTTCGCGGTCGTGCGGATCTCGCTCAGGAACCGCTCGGCGCCGATCACGGCGGCGAGTTCAGGCCGGAGCACCTTGATGGCCACGCGACGGTCATGCCGGAGGTCGTGTGCCAAGTACACCGTCGCCATGCCACCCTGGCCCAGCTCCCGCTCGATCCGGTAGCGGTCGGCGAGTGCCGCGGCCAGCCGGTCGGGGATGGCAGTCATCGACTCACCGGTGCTCGGCACGCCATGCGTCCTCCCATGCGATCACCCGCTCCCAGCGCGGTTTCGCGAGTTGCTCGGCGATCTCCCGGAACCCCGGCTCGCCCCGGATACCCGCGAGCAGGGGGTCGTATTCGGTGAGGTGCGGGTAGTTGATGAACCCGCCGGTCACGGCCGTACGGAGCCAGCGGAGCGCGTCGTCTGTCTGTCCAAGCAGGGCGTACCCTTGCGCCACCGTGCGGGCGCTGAACTCGTTCCGATCCATCACGTCCGCCACTCCCGGCGTCATCACGGCGAAGGCCGCCTCTGAGTTTTCTTCCCAGGCGTACTTGAGGAAGAGCGCCCAAGCCCCGATCGGGCTCTCACCTAGTGTCTCGCCCGCCCGGGTCAGGATGGCGCAGCCCTCTTCCGCCTCGCCTGCCTCCACCATCTGCCATCCGCTGATGACGTGGAGCATCGATGGGGCGGGCGCCCGCTCGACGGCCCGACGGACCGAGGCAGGTACCCGGTCGTGCTGCCCGGTCACGGTGGCCCAGGTGCTCTCCACCAGCCAGGCTACTGGAGTGAGGGGATCGATTTTGATCACCCGCTCCACCAGGTCACCATGATGGCGCAGCCCTCCAGCACTAGAAAACCGGCAGGTCTCGTAGAGGATGTTCACGTCGCCCGGCCACTGCTCGTGGGCCCGGTAGAGGTCAGGCAGAGCGTCCTCGACCCGCCCCCGAAGGCCGGCCACCAGGCCACGCACGTAGATGGCCAGCGCGAAATCCGACTCAATCGACAGGGCGCGTTCGACCAGATCGGAAGCGCGGGCGAGCCCAGTGTTGGCCGGAATCCGGTTTGTGTTGACGTCGTTCCAGTGAAGCAGGGCCTTGGTGGCAAGCAGGAGCGGCGTCTCACCCACGATGGCGATCGCATCATCCGCCATCGCATGCCCGCGCCGTCCCGCTTCGGGGGTCCATTCGTACATCGCCTGTCGCGCACGAAGGTAGCAGTCGTAGGCGACCGGATTGGTGATCGGCCGCTCGGCCGCCTGCTTCCGTTCCGACGGGGTGAGGGTCACCTCGAGTGCGGCGACGATCTTCCCCGCGATTTCTTCTTGGATTCCGAACACGTCCTCCACCGTCCCGGCGAATTTGTCGCTCCAGACGGGCCGATCGGTTGGCGCGTCCACCAGCTCCGCGGTGACCCGGAGGTCGTCACCTGCGCGGCGCACAGAACCCGTCACGACATGGGTGACGCCTATGTCTCGGGCGAGTGCCGGACTGCTGGTGGTCGTCCCCTTGAGGGCCATGGAGGAGTTGCGTGAGATGACCCGCAGAGCGCCAATGCGCGACAAGTCCGTGATGATCTCCTCGGTGAGCCCGTCGCTGAACCAATCATTGTCGGGATCGGGGCTCCGGTTGACGAATGGCAAGACCACGATGATGGGCTCCGGGCGGCCGTGAGCGTCCGATGGAGCCGTGGCGTTGGGAGGTGTGCCGGTCTCCTTGGTTTCCGCAGTCTCTGCCCCGGGTCCCGCGCCGACATCGAGCCCGGCGCGTCGCAGCCCCTCCGCCCACGCCGCGACCAGGTCCTCCGACATCCACTTGCCGATTTCACCCCAGAATTCTGCCGCGATGTTTGGCTTGGCCGTTCGCAGTTCGCGGAGCGCCCTGCTCGCTCCCACTTGGTCCCCCAGCATCCCATACGCCGCGGCGAGTGCCATGTGCGTGTAGTAATAACTCGGCATGTTGAACCGGAGTGCGACGTCCCTGGCCTCCTCCCACTCGCCGTTGAGCAACGCGCGGTTGAACGATGCGAATCGGTACCAGCCCGGGTGATGTGGGTTGAGTTGCATGGCCCGATCGGCCAGGGAACAGCCGTGGTCCCAGTCGCCGGCGTAGGCCATGAGGATGCCCATGAAGGCGAGGGTCCCAGCGTCGAGCGGGTTGAGCAACACCGCCCGATCCGCTGCGTTCCGAAACGCCCGGAACTCGCCCCGGAAGAAGTACGCCTGCGCCAGCATGTGATACCCGAGGTGGCTCGAGGGCGCAATCGCGACGGCGCGGCGGGCGGCGTCGAGAGACCGGCCAAGGGGATCCGGGCGCTGGTTGAAGTCGTGCTTGTGTTCTTCGGCGTACACGAATGCCAGCATGGACCACACGTCGGCGCTTTGGGGGGCCTGCGCGACCGCGCGTTCCAACCCGTCGCGCACGATCGCGTGCTCGTCGGGTGTCAGCCGGGCGACGTATCCGAACCCGCGGAGCACCATCTCGTACGGTGTCAGAGTTTGCGGGTCGCGGTGGCGAAGGGCCTCGCTCATCGTATGGGGCAGGACGCCGTTCATGTCCGCCACTGTGGAGACGATCCGCGATCCGATGTCATCCTGTACGCTGAACAGGTCCTCGGGTGCGAAGGTCCGATCGTAGTGCTCGGCCCAGAGATGGGTGCCAGACTCCGTGTCGACCAACTGGACTGACATTCGGAGCGTGGGGCCCGCCTGCCGAAGACTTCCCTCCATGATGTACCGGGCGCCCAGCTCGCGGCCCGCCACCCGGACGTCCACGGAGTCCCCCATGAACCGTGCGGCGGTGCTCCGTGCGACGACTTTGAGATACGAAAAGCGTGAGAGCCCGGTCACGATGTCCTCGGTGAGCCCTTCGGCCAACGCTTCCAGCCCGGGGCCGGAGCCGCGATGTCGGAAGGGGAGCACCGCGATCCAGAACCCCTCCGCCGCGCGCACCGCGCTCCCCCCACTCACCGTGGTTTCATCCCCTGCGCCTTCTTCGAGCGCCGCGATCCAGTCCTCGGCCGAGGGGTAGCGGTCGGCCGGGGCTTTGGTCAGGAGCCGCTCCACCGCGCGGGTCACGTGCCCCGGTAGGCCGGGCCGCGCGGTGGCGATCGGTGGCACCGGGTCGAGCATGTGCTTGGCCATGACGACCATGGCGGTTGGGGCGGTGAAGGGCGGCTGGCCAGCCAGCATCTCGTAGATCACACACCCGAGGCTATAGAGATCGCTTCGGGCGTCGGGGCTCTCCGAACCCGAGGCCTGTTCGGGGCTCATGTAGGCCGGGCTCCCGACGATCATTCCGGTCTGCGTGAGCTTTTCGCCGCCCGCGACCGACACGGCGCTCGCGATGCCGAAATCGGCGACCACAGCGTGGCCCGCCTCGAGCAGGATGTTGCCCGGTTTGATGTCGCGGTGGATCACCCCCCGCCCATGCGCGTAGCCCAGCGCCCCGGCCACTTCCCGCCCGATGCGCAGAGCGGCGTCGAGGCCGAGCTGACCCTCACGTGCCAGGCGCGCCTGCAGGGATTCGCCCTCGACGAATGGCATCGCGTACCAGAGCAAGCCGTCCGCGTCCCCCGAGTCGAAGAGGGGCACGATGTGTGGGTGGCGGAGGTTCGCGGTGGTGCGGATCTCCCGGAGGAACCGGTCGGGTCCGATGGCTGCGGCCAGCTCCGGCTGCATCACCTTGAGGGCGATCCGACGCCCGTGTTTCAGATCCTCGGCGAGGTACACGGTCGCCATGCCGCCTTGGCCCAGCTCCCGCTCGATTCGGTAGCGGTCGGCAAGGGCTGTGGTCAGGCGGTCGGGGACTGCCGTCACTTCGCCTTCAACTCCTTGAACCAATTGAGCACCAGGATCAGGTGCGCATCGCCGGAGGCGTTGCGGGCGAAGTAAAAGGTGCTCCCGGAACGATCCACGGCGTAGTTGGTGTGATCGGTGTTCCGGGCATAGACGTCGCGGAAGAGGGGCCCTGGAATCCCTGGCTGAAAGGCGGGCCTGGTCTCCACGGGTACAGCCATGATGTGCTCCACGCCGCGATAGTACAGCTCGCGGCCATCTCCGCGCCAGGCGGGTTCGATCCCCCCGCCTTGAGAGATTTGCCACTTGCCTCCCGGCCCGGGAAACTCGCGGATGTAGACCTCGTCGAGTCCGGACTCATCGGAGGCATACGCCAGGTAGCGGCCATCAGGCGACAGAGCGATCGAGCGTTCGTTGAATGGCGTCCGCAGCACTTCAGTCGGCTCACCATCCGGCTGGGGAATCATCCACAGATCCCGGCCGGTGGAAGGGACGGTCTGCCTCATGGCCAGCGCCCGGCGGTTGGGCAGCCACTCTCCTTCGTATTGGTCGTACGGCGCCCGATAGACGAGACGGATAACGCCGCTTCCGTCAGCGGCCGTCTCGTAGAGATCCAGCCCATCGGTGCTGTCGGCGCGAAGCCCGAACAACACGGAGCTGCCGTCCGGGCTCCAGGTCGGGTAGCGAGCCGTCCCGGCGAAGGTGAGCCGGGTGCGGGTTCGCCGTTCGAGGTCGTACACCACCGCACTCATGCTACCGCCTTCCTCCACGCCCATGGCGAGGCGCCCGCCATCCGGCGATACGCGCATCGCCTCGAGGGCAGGGAGGCTATCCGCCAGCACCTCTTCATCGCCAGCGCGGTTCGTCCGCACCAAAGCGTTGACCGCGCCGCCGGAGACATAGGCCAGCGTGCCGTCGTTCGCGATGGCGAAATCCGCCCCCGCGGTCGAGGCATCGACCGCGACGCCCTCGAACAAGGTCCTGACCGGTCCGATCGTATCCAGGGTGGCGAGGTCGAACCCGACCGCGAGCAGCGCTCCATCGGTGTTGACGAAGACCAGGTCACCGGTCGGTGTGTAGCGGGGCATCACCGCCCGGTCGAGGAGGTGCCGAAGGTTCCCCTCACCATCGGCCACCGCCACAGCAGCATCACCCAGGTTGCCGCTGTAGGTCGTGATCAGGATACCGCGTCCCCCCGGCAGAGCGGCTGGCCAGCGGTGACTGACCCAGATCTTGGTCGAATCGAGGTCGGTGGCTTTCTCCACCGGCCCTCCTGATTCGCTCACTCGCATCAACCCGCCAGCGGTCGAGGGGGTGAAGTAGATCATCCCGTCCTCGGACCACGTGCCACCGCGTGGGGTCGAGGCGTCGGCCAGGACCAGTGGCGGGGCACCGGCGAGGGAGACCTTCCGGAGCTTGCTGCTCGAAAAAAACCCAACCCACTGCCCGTCCGGGGAGAAGAACGGATCACTCCCGCCCTCCGTCCCCGGCAGCGGGACGGCCTCGAGACGGTGGAGATCGCGCACGAGCAGCATCTGCTGGCCGTTCACGGATCCGGGATACACGAGGTGCTGACCATCGGGGGAGAGTGCCACCTTGGGGGAGCCCGCAGCCACCATCGGTTGATCGTCGGGGAGCGAGACGACCACACGGACCACGTTGGCTTCCGGGATCGGCCGGAGCCACCCCCATGCCGCGGCCGCCAGGGCAGCGAGCGTGCTCAGCGCGAGGGCGGGGACGGCTCGTGACCGGCGACGTCGGCTCCCAAGGGGTGTGCCCGCCGCTGTAGTTGCCATCGTACCCACGAACGCCGGGTTGGCCAGTGCGGTGACGAAAGCCCGGGCCGTCTCGAAACGATCCGCCGGCAGGCGTTCCAGCGCCGTCGCAACCGCAGCCGCGACATTGGGCGGTACCGATTTCCGCAGCGACGTGACGGGGGCGGCTTCCTCCGTCACGATCTTCATGATGATCTGCTGGGCCGACACCCCCGTATGCGGCGGTTGGCCCGTGAGCAGCTCATACAGGACCGCAGCCAGGGAGTAGATGTCCGACCGGTTGGTGATGATCCGCTCGGCCGTGGCCTGCTCCGGGCTCATGTAGTGCGGGGTACCGAGACTCAATCCCGTTTCCGTCATCCGGCCGCCCGCCGCCGCAGAGACCGCCAACGCGATCCCGAAATCAGCCACCATCGGCCGGCCGGCGTGCAGCAGGATGTTTTCCGGCTTGATGTCCCGGTGCACTACCCCGTGGTCGTGGGCGTACTGGAGCGCATCAGCCACTTCGGTCACGAGCCTCACCGCCTCGTCTACGCCGAGCTGCTTGTCGCGGTTGAGTCTGCTCCTCAAGGTTTCTCCCTCGACGTAAGGCATGACGTAGAAGAGGAAGCCGTCCGCGCTGCCGGAGTCGAAGAGGGGGAGAATGTTGGGATGTTGAAGCGCCGCGGT
>QKDC01000054.1 GCA_003246755.1 Gemmatimonadota bacterium
GATTGCAGAGCCTCCTGCATGACATCAGCCAGATGATGGTTCGGCAACATGTTGTACACGGCATTCACGATCTCGAAGTCCATCGTTGTGCCCGTGCCGAGCGCCGCTCCCTCCGCGGCGTGTACGATCCGCTCCCAGATCCCCTCCAGCACGCGCATGTCGCTGTGTCGGGCGTAGTAATAGGCCTCGGCAAAATCAGGTACCACGTTGGGCGCCAAACCCCCGCGGGTGATGATGTAGTGCAGCCGAGTCTCTTCCGGGACATGCTCGCGTAGCAGGTTCACCATGGTGTTCATCGCTTCGACACCATCGAGGGCCGAGCGTCCCGCTTCGGGCGCAGCGGCGGCATGAGCGCTTAGTCCATGAAAGCGGAATTTCGCGCTGATGTTGGCCAGCGTTGTCGCTTTCGACACCTGGTTGCGATCGCCGGGGTGCCACGTGATTGCGGCATCGACATCGGAAAAGAGCCCCTCGCGTACCATGTAGATCTTTGCGCCACCGCCTTCTTCGGCGGGTGTGCCATAGTACCGCACCGTGCCTGCAGTCCCCGTGGCGATGAGCCAGTCTTTGACCGCGATCGCGGCCGCGAGTGAAGCCGTCCCGAGAAGGTGGTGACCACACGCATGTCCCGACCCACCCGCAAGTAGCGGTTTCGCAGTTGGAACCGCATCCTGGGAGAGGCCTGGCAGTGCGTCGAACTCACCCAGAATCCCGATGACCGGACCCCCGTTGCCCCAGGTAGCCACGAACGCGGTTGGGATTCCTGCAACGCCAGCCTCGACGGTGAAGCCTGCGTCTCGAAGCTGCCCTTGGAGCAATGCACTGCTCTTGGTTTCCTGGTAACCGACCTCCGCCCACTCCCAGATCTGGTGGGCCACTTTGCCGTAGGCTGGGGCTCGGCTGGCCAGATCGTCAAGCACTCTCTCGACGGCTTGCCCGCGGACGGGGGCAGGAACAAGGAGGGTGAGTAAGAGAACCATGACGCGATTGCACAGCGGGAGACGAAACATGGGTTTCCTCGGGTGTCGCAGATGAGAGCTATCGGAAAAGATGTTCGAATCGCCGTTTGAATTCCGTCTTGCGGAGTTCCGGGTCGGTGGCGTGAACGCCAGGACAGCGATGCGCCGCATGGGAATCCCAACCCTCGGGCCATGCCTGGAAGGCGAGGGCCCGGCATGCTGGACAGAGCACCTTGCGACCGACCACAAGGTCGGCACTCAGTTCGGTCGCGTTCGTGATGACACCCTTGGGGTCGAGTCGCGGCAGGAGTGAACGTTGAGGAGGACCGACAGGGACGCGCTCCCGATCGATCAGCTCCTCGAGCGCGAGGACGACGGCGTCTCGAACCTGGTCGGCGGAAAGGTCGAGCTGGCGCGTCGCGAACTCTTCCAGGGTTCCCCCGGATCGGAGGTGATCCACCAGCGTTTGGAGAGCAATCTGGGTCCCTGCGAATACCGGTTGCCCACCCGAGACATCAGGCGAACGGCGGATGGGGGAACGAGAGCGCGGCACAGGTGGAGAACCTAGGCCGCGCCGGCCAGGGTCGCAACGGCCTTGCCCCGGACCTCGTCGGCGGGCAGACTTCCCCCGTGCCCCCTCTCCTCGATGACACGGAGCTCCTCCGCCGTCTGGTTGCCTTCGACTCGGTGAGCCGGAACAGTAACCTACCGATCGCGGACTTCATCGCCGACTATCTCGATCGACCAGGAGTTCGCGTCGACCGCAACGCTTCAGCAGACGAAAAAAAGACAAACCTGGTCGTCCGGGTGGGCCCGGTGACCAACCCTGCCGAGCGGAGAGGACTCGTCCTGTCGGGCCATATGGATGTCGTCCCGGCCGAGGAACCACAGTGGGACTCGGATCCCTTCACCTTGACCGAGCGAGGGAACGCGTATTTCGGGCGCGGGGCGGCCGACATGAAAGGGTTTCTGGCTGTGGCAATGAACCGCCTCGCCCTGCTCGATCAAAAGAGGCTCGAGCACCCTCTGGCCCTCTTGTTTACCTACGATGAGGAACTCGGGACGCTCGGGGCGGAGCGATTCGCCAAGACCTGGCCGAGGGAGGAGTTACTGCCGCGCGCCGTCATTATCGGCGAACCCACCTCCCTCAAACCGGTACGAACACACAAGGGTCATCTTCAGATGCGGCTGGTTTTTTCGGGCGTGAGCGCGCACAGTGGATACCCCCACCTCGGTCGCAACGCCATCGAACCGGCCGGCAGAGCCATCGCGGCCCTTACGGCACTCCGCCGGGAACTCGAAGCCGAACGACCGGCCAACTCGGACCTTTTTCCGGAAGTTCCCTTCGTCGCGCTCAACGTCGGCACGATCACCGGTGGCTCGGCGGTCAACGTCGTCCCCGACACCTGCATCGTTCAGATCGGATTACGTGTGCTCCCGGGCCTCACCGGTGCTGATCTCGCCGATCGCGTCTCCACTCATCTCGAGAAGTCCCTGCGCGGAGAGGACTTCTCGGTCGAAGTCACTGGCGACAGCCCGCCGTTCATGCTCGATGCGGCAAGCGCCATCCACCAGCACGGGTGTGAGGTGGCGGGCGCGACCGACTCGGGGAGTGTGGCGTTCGCCACCGATGCCGGGTGGCTCCAGACCGTCGGGTTTGACTGCCTCATTCTCGGCCCGGGCACCATCGAAGTTGCCCACAAGCCAAACGAGTCGATCCCCATAGAGGAGTTTCGAGGGAGTGTTGAGATCCTGGAGCAGCTTATTCACCGCTTCTGCGTGGCACCTCACCACTGATGCCCCTCACACAGGTCGTAGAAGCGGATTTGACTTGGACTGGGAGCGCCTTCGAATCAGAGGTGCAGGTGGAGATCCTGCCCAATGGCCGGTTGGGCCGCATCGGGTCTCTGGGTCTGGAGCCCACCCTCGTATTGCGGAACGAGGCGCTGTTGCCTGGATTCGTCAATGCTCACTCCCATGCGTTCCAGCGGGGACTCAGGGGTCAGGGTGAGCGATTTCCGTCAGGCGCCGGGAGTTTTTGGACCTGGCGCGAGGCGATGTACGGTCTTGTCGATCGGCTCGACCTCGAGCGCTTTTCTGAGTTAGTCACTCAAGCCTTCGGGGAGATGCGTGCGAGCGGCATCACGACTGTCGGCGAGTTCCACTACCTGCACCACAGCCCTGACAAGGAAGATTTCGCACTCGACCGCGCTCTGCTTTCCGCGGCAGAGACCACAGGGATTCGTCTCGTACTCCTGGTCGCTTACTACAAGACGGGCGGGATCCACACTCCCGTCCATCGAGCCCAACAGCGCTTCCATACTCCTTCTCCCGAGGCCTATTGGGAGAATCTCGATAGCCTGATGGACAACCTCCGCGCGTGTCAGTCACTCGGGGTCGTCGTCCATAGCCTCCGAGCGGCGGATCCTCGGGACATCAGTGCGATTCACGCTGGTGCGATGGACAGAGGTCTCCCATTCCACATGCACGTGGAGGAGCAACGACAAGAGATCGAGGCCTCCGTCAGCGCCTACGGTCGAACCCCGATGCGGGTGATTCTCGATGCGATTGGTGATGCGTCGGGCTTCACGGCCGTCCACTGCACTCATACCACGGATACCGATCGGTCGGCCCTTTTCGCGGCGGGTGGACGGATCTGCTTGTGCCCACTCACCGAAGCGAATTTGGGTGACGGCATCCCCGTGCTCGACGGCGTGGATGCCTCCCGGTGCAGCCTTGGGACCGACTCCAATGCCCGGATCGACATGTTCGAGGAGATGCGCTGGCTGGAATACGGCCAACGTCTTCGGGGAGAGTCACGGGGCGCGCTCGCCGACGCCGAGGGGGAAGTGGCGCGGAACCTCCTCGAGGTGGCGACGAGGGGTGGGGCGACAGCGCTCGGAGTGGATGCTGGCCGGATGGAGACCGGGGCGCTCGCGGACTTGACGGTGGTTTCGCTTGAAGATGCGGCATTGCAGGGCGCCACCCCCGACCGTCTTCTCGAATCTCTCGTGTGCGGCACCGACGGGCGGGTCGTAACGCGGACGGCGGTGGGTGGAACCTGGACGACTCACCGGGCACCCACGGCCGAGGTCCAGAAGTAGTGCGCATCGGGGCCGAGTCGAACACCCGCCCATTGCGTTCGGTCCTGGTCAAGACTCCGGAGGCATCCCACCGAAGCCAGACGGAGATCAGCCGTGTTTGGAGGGATCTCAACTACCCCGCTGAACCTCTCTATGACGAAGCGGTCGCCGAACATCTGGCCTTCATCACCTGCCTCGAGGAAGCCGGAGCCGAAGTCTGGAGTCTCCCAGCGGACCCCGCGACAGGACCCGATTCCATCTTTGTGCACGATCCCCTGATAGTCACACGATTAGGAGCTATTCTCTGCCGTATGGGCAAGCACGCCAGGTCGGGTGAACCGGGGGCGGCGGAGCGATGGCTGAGCGATGTGGGGATCCCGGTGCTCGGTAGAGTCGAGGGTGCAGGTACCCTGGAAGGCGGCGATCTCATTTGGCTCGACGACCGCAGTGTTGCCGTCGGGGAGGGTTACCGAACCAATGCCGAAGGAATTCGGCAACTCCAGAAGATCCTGGAGCCTCTTGTCGACGAGGTGATCGCGGTGCCACTTCCCCACTGGACAGGACCACAGGATTGCCTCCATCTGATGAGTCTCGTGAGCCCGATCGATGAAGGCCTCGCGGTCGTTTACTCGCCGCTCTTGGCGGTTCCATTTCGCCAGGTCCTCGAGCGGCGTGGAATCCAACTGGTAGAGGTGCCGGAGAGTGAGTTCGAGACCATGGGGTGCAACGTTCTCGCTCTTGGACCACGCCGATGCCTCATGCTGGAAGGAAACCCGATCACCCAGCGGCAGCTTGAACATGCAGGAGCCTCAGTGACGACCTATGTGGGGAAGGAACTCTCGCTCAAGGGAGGGGGTGGCCCTACCTGCCTCACGCGCCCACTCTTGCGCGACTAACCTCTGAACCGAGAAGACCCCATGCGCTTGCTAATGACCCCCATCGTCCTGCTGTCGATCGTCACGGGTGGCCTTGGAGCCCAGACGGCCGAACCACGCGCCCGGGACCTGGGTATCCCCTTCGACGGGACACCCGGACCACTCAACGCGATCACCGATGTGTTGGGGGTCGAAGTGGGACATGTCACCCTGATCAAGGGATCGGGGCCACTCGTGCGTGGTGTGGGCCCGGTACGAACCGGAGTGACGGCAGTCTTGCCACGAGGCCGAGAGGGGGAGGATGAGGTATTTGCCGCCTGGTTCACACTTAACGGCAACGGAGAGATGACCGGGACCACCTGGGTGGAGGAATCAGGGTTCCTCGGAGGGCCGGTTCTGATCACCAACACGCACAGTGTCGGAGTAGTCCACAGTGCGGCGGTGGAATACGCGGTATCCAAGGGCAAAGCCTTCGCCTGGTCGCTTCCGGTGGTCGCGGAGACCTGGGATGGCGGACTCAACGACATCAACGGATTCCATGTCACCCGGGACCATGCATTCGCCGCCATCGAGAATGCGCGTGGGGGACCCGTGCTGGAAGGTGCGGTCGGTGGTGGCACCGGGATGCAATGTCACGAGTTCAAGGGTGGTATCGGAACCGCATCACGCCGACTCACGATCGACGGCGAGACGATGACCGTCGGGGTGTTGGTTCAATGCAATTACGGGCTCCGCCGCCAACTCCGGATCGCTGGTATTCCGGCCGGCGCGGAGCTTCGGGAGCCCCGTGTGTGTTACCGAGGAGTTCCACCGGAGGGGGCATCCGATCCCCCATGCTCCGACGCGGGGGGTGAGCGAGAGCATGAGGAGCGCGGTTCGATCATCGTGGTCGTGGGAACCGATGCACCCGTGCTTCCTCACCAACTCAAGCGAATCGTGAAGCGGGCGGCGCTGGGCATCGGGAGGATGGGAGGTGTCGGCGGCAACAGTTCGGGGGACATCTTCATCGCCTTCTCGACCCAGCAACCGGAGACGAAAGAACCCGGAACCGCAATCGCGGTCCGCATGCTCCCCAATGAGAGGATCAATCCGATCTTCGAGGCTACTATTCAAGCCACAGAAGAGGCCATCCTCAACGCGATGGTCGCAGCGAAAGACATGGTGGGAGCCGACGATCTCTTTGTGCCGGGCCTACCCCACGATCGCGTCCGGGACTTGCTGCGGAAGTACGGTCGAGCAGCGAATCGTTAACGTGATCCCATCCACACAATTCACCTGACCCAGGACCAGATGAGCGCACGGGGATATCTCTACACAGGCTCAGTACTCTTGGCGGCAACGCTCACCACGACGACCGCCCATGCCCAGGTCGAGCGAGTGGTCGACTATCGCGAGGTGGCCGGCAGGATCATCCAATCGGCGCTCGCTGACAGCAATGCCTGGAACCGGCTCGCCTACATGGCGGATACGTTCGGTCCCCGTCTCAGTGGATCGGACAACCTGGAACGCGCCATTGATTGGATCCTCGAAACGATGGAGCGCGACGGGCTTTCCAATCCACGGGGGGAACCTGCGATGGTCCCCCATTGGGTCCGTGGCCTGGAATCCGCCGAACTCCTTCTGCCACGAGAAACCAAGCTGGCAATGCTCGGGCTGGGTGGGAGTGTTGCAACTCCCCCCGAGGGCATCACCGCTGAGGTGCTCGTGGTATCGAGTTTCGAGGAACTCGACGAACGGGCAGCGGAAGCCCGTGGGAAGATCGTACTCTTCGATGTTCCGTTCACGACCTATGGGGCCACGGTACGATACCGCTCCGGTGGCGCAGTGGCGGCCGCACGGGTTGGGGCGGTGGCGGCGTTGATCCGGAGTGTCACCCCGGTGTCTCTCAATAGCCCCCACACCGGGGCGATGAACTACGACTCAACGACGACGCGGATCCCAGCGGCAGCGCTGACCGTTGAAGACGCCGCTATGATACACCGGATGCACGACCGGGGACAGCGGGTGGTGCTTCGGTTACGGATGGAGGCGCAAACGCTACCCGATGCCGTGTCTCGAAACGTGGTCGCGGAACTACGAGGACGAGAGCACCCCGAAGAAGTCGTGGTCCTCGGAGGACACATCGATAGCTGGGATGTGGGCCAAGGCGCCATGGATGACGGGGGCGGAGTTATCGTGTCCTGGGAAGCCCTTCGCGTCCTCAAGCGACTCGGGCTCCAGCCACGGCGCACTATTCGCGTCGTGGGATGGACCAATGAAGAGAATGGGCTGCGAGGCGGGACTGCCTATCGCGATCGACACGCCCAGGAGCTCGACAATCACATCCTCGCGATCGAATCTGATGGGGGAGTGTTTGCCCCGCGAGGTTTCGGGTTCACCGGCTCGAATGCAGCTCGTGCAATCATCAGCGCGATCGGACAGTTTCTTGAGCCACTCGGAGCAGCGACTGTCTTCCCTGGCGGCGGAGGAGCTGACATTGGACCAATCACGCGTGAGGGTGTTCCCGGGGTGGGGCACCAGGTCGATGGAACCAAGTACTTTTGGTATCACCATTCTCATGCAGATACCATGGACAAGCTGGACCCGCGCGAGATGGCAATGAACGTGGCGGCGATGGCCATCCTCGCTTATGTGGTTGCGGACCTCCCTGAACGTCTCCCCAGACAGTAGCACGGTCAATCTCGAACCCTGACTCAAGGAACACCATGTCGTTTCGTACGCTAGCGAGCGCCCTCACCGTCCTGATCCCGAGCGGGTTGATGGCACAGCAAGTCGCCGGCAATCCCCTCAAACACGAGCCCGTGCCCACGGCGACCGCGATCACGGCCGGCGATCTCATGACCCGCCTCTACATTTTCGCCGATGATTCGATGCAGGGACGAGAGGTGGGGACCAAGGGTCACCTCATGGGTACTCGTTACATCGCATCGGAACTCGAACGCCTAGGGCTGCAACCAGCTGGCGACAATGGGACTTTCTACCAGGACTTCGGCCTCGTCGAGAAGCGTATCGATCCTGCAAGCCGGATGAGCGTCGGCGCGAAAGACCTGACGATGCGATCCGATTTCCTGATTTTCCCGGCAGTAGGGCTCCCTCTCGTGGGGAAGAGCTTCGACGCGCAGGATGTCCCAGTGGTCTACGGGGGCAAACTCGGAGACGTCAATTTGATCTCACCCGCTGCCGCCGCAGGGAAGTTAGTGCTCTTCGCCCCGGCCGATGGACCGCAAGGGTGGCAGTTTTGGGGTCGTTTTGGTCCGGCCCAGTATGGTCAGTATCGTGAAGCGGCCGGCTTGCTCATCGCTGCCCTGGATCTGGCACCTCCGCAGCTTGCCGGGTTCCTCCTTTCGGGGCAGATCGACACCGTCACTTCGGGAGAACCTGAACCGAGCATCGCCTTGGCGTACGTTTCCAGCGCCGTCGCCGAGACCCTGATGGGGGGGGGACTGGTGGGACTGCTGCCGGGCGCAGAGCACTCCAACGCCACTGTGGTGGGGGGAGCTCGTGTCACACCAACGTTTGGTCCTGGGCGGAACGTTGTTGCCATCGTACCGGGAACCGATGAGGTCCTACGGCATCAGTACGTAGCCCTGGGCGCCCATACCGACCACGATGGCTTCTCCACCCTGACAGAACACGATTCGCTCCGAGCATTCAACACGGTGGTCCAGCCCGGTGGGGCTGAGGACACAGGCAAACAGCCGACCCCCGCACAACTCGATACGGTCAGGGTACGGCTCGATAGCCTGCGCGCGATACGCCCGGCTCGGCCGGATTCGATCATGAACGGTGCGGACGATGATGGATCAGGGTCGATGGCTCTCCTCGAACTCGCGGAGTACTTCACGGAGAATCCGGCACGTCGATCCATCCTATTCGTATGGCATGCCGGTGAGGAGAAGGGCCTCTTCGGTTCTGCCTGGTACACCGATCATCCCACGGTTCCACGAGATTCCATCGTGACCAACGTGAACCTCGACATGATCGGTCGCGGGGATTCGGCGGACATCCCGGGGGGGAGTTCGGCCTACGTTCAGTTGATCGGCTCCCGGAAACTCTCGACCCAACTCGGGGATTTGGTGGAAGAAGTAAACACTCAGGGCAACCACGGCTTCGTCTTCGACTATCAGTTCGATGCGGAGGGGCACCCCCAGCAATACTACTGTCGGAGCGATCACTACGAGTATGCGCGCTACGGGATCCCCATCGTCTTCATCACTACCGGAAGTCACCCCGACTATCACATGGTGACCGACGAACCGCAGTATATCGACTTCGACAAGTATGTTCGCGTGACCGACTTCGTGATGGACTTGACGCGCACCGTCGCCAACCTCGACTCCCGACCTGTCGTGGACAAGGAAAAGCCGGACCCCAAGGGTCAGTGCCGCCAGTAAAGGCGGCGGTCTTCGACACGCGCCTCAGGGACTGAGGTCGTCTAAGCGCCGATTGATCTCCGCGCGGTCGAGCCAACGACCGCGCACCATCACCCCTGCTCGGCGAGACCAGTTCGTTACATCGTCGAGCGGGTTGGCTTCCAGCAACACCAGATCGGCCCGCCGGCCGACGGCGACGGTGCCGAACTCCTCCCCTGCTCCGAAATGCTCTGCGACATTCCGGCTACCCATCTCCAAGGCCTGGTATGGCGTAAATCCCGCCTTGATCATCGCGTCGAGTTCTCGCTGAATCGAGAATCCCGGGACGTTCCACCACTGCGGGGCATCCGACCCGAGTAGGAATGGAACCCCGGCCTGGTACAGAGCGCGCATCACCTGTCGGCGAGCGTTCAGGTAGCGTTGCGCATTGTCTGGCGTGACCCCGGAATTCTGCCGAGTGTCCGCCGTTGCCCGTTTCCATCCCTCCACCTGGGCAGGGATCCAGTACTTCATCTCCGGCCACGCCGCGAGCTGGTCGGGGGACAATGGGCCAAGAATCGACTCGAAGAGACTCTGGGTCGGGACGATGGCCGCCCCTGATGCCTTCGTGGCTTGTACCAGTGCTGGCAGCTTCGACATGTCGAGGTAATCGACGAGGTTGAACCCAAAGAACTGGGATTGCGCCCCACTGACTGGAGAACCGTCGCGAACCAGAGCCTCGAGATAGCCGTCGACGTGATCCATCGTCCACTGTCCCTGTTCCAACGCCCGGAGCAGCCCGACGTCGAGAGGGACGTGACCGACGAACCTGATGTTGAGACGCCTGGCGGTTTCCGCCATCGCGTCGTACACATCCCGCCGAATTCCAGGATGGATCTTCATCAGGTCGTAGCCGGCCGCCTTCTGATCGGTGACGGCCTTCACGGCCGAGGCTACATCGGGAATACTATTGCCGTTGAGTGAAGGACCCGTCGTGATGATCGTCGGGCTCAGTACTTCCCCAGTTGCAGCTCGTGCTCGGTAGTCCAAATGACGTGGGGCACCGAGCATGCCTCGCACCGTCGTGACGCCGTTGAGCGCATAGAAGGCCAGTACCTGTTCGATCTGCTCGCTCGTCGCCTGTGCCTGAGGCGGGATATGAGCATGCATCTCCGCCAGGCCTGGCATCAGGTACCGACCCCTGCCGTCGATCCGTCTCGCACCTGCCGGGACCGGCACATCCGCCACCGGTCCCACCGAGACAATCCGCTGGCCACGCACCACGACGGTGTAATCCCGTAGCACCCGCTCGTGGTCCATCGGGATAACCGTGACCCCGACGAAGGCTGTCGTCGTCTGCTGGGCCGCCACGGACGAGACGCCGATGAGGCCTGCAAGAAGGAGAGCGGGAGATGTGCGCATGGGGTGCTCCAGGTAGACGTTAGTCGATGTTCCGACCGGCGGTCGGCACGCGACAGGCCAGGAGAAAGATGGGCCAGGTCATGGGACGAGGGGACTCGGGATTATTCCAGGCTTCTCTCAATTGGTCCCCGAAGGAAGGAATCGGGTCCTCGCCGGTCGCGATACGATACCGCCGCACCGCCGACCAGGTCCCCACGTACCCAAGGAATTGGTCGAGGGTCCAGGACTCTCGCATGGTGAAGACTGGCGTTTCGAGGGCCGGGAAGGGTAGCGTGACCTCGCGATACTCCGTATCGACGAGCCTCCGCTCAGGAGTCCACCACGCCCCTAGGGTCTCATTGGCAAAGTGGGACACAATGGTTTCGAGGCCAAGCGCCATACGGGTCCAGGTGTAACCCCACACGGCGATCACACCACCCGGCCTCACGACGCGTGTCGCTTCGGCGAAATACGCATCACGGTCGAACCAGTGGAGTGCTTGGGCCACGGTCGCGAGATCGACGCTCCCGTCCAACAAAGACGTGCGGCTCGCGATCGCCTGCTGATAGGTGATGTTCGGATGTGGCTCTGCGGCGGCAAGCTGCCGCTCAGAAGCATCGGTCGCCATCACCCGGTCGAAATGGCGGGCCAGCCCGCGCGCGGCCTGTCCACTCCCTGTTCCGGCGTCCCACGCCAACCGGGGGCGATCCACCAACGACGCGAGATAGCGAAAGAGCTCGTCAGGATATCCCGGACGGTATGCCGCGTAGGACTCCGATTGATCAGAGAAGTAGTCCGCATACTCCGGATGCCGAGCTTCGGTGTGCAACTCTGTCCCGTCAGACACCTGGCGGTACCCCAACACTCGCCATTCGACGCCCGGGTGGCCTTCTCAAGACGACACCCGGACGGTTGGCCGTGAATGTCCCACGGTCAACCACCGGTACTCCACCGACAAGGACAAATGGGATTCCGAGGGGATACTGATGGGGGTTCTCGAACGTGCCCTGGTCAGCGATGGTCGCTGGGTCGAAGATGACCAGATCCGCGACCATACCCTCCGCGACTCGACCCCGATCGGTCAGGCCCAATCTCCATGCAGGCAGGCTGGTCATCTTCCGAACGGCACCCTCCAGACTCAGGACCTGCCGTTCTCGAACGTAGTGCCCCAAGACCCGGGGGAAGGTCCCATACGCGCGCGGATGGGGATGACCCTCACCAGGACGGCTGAGCCTCCCGTCACTCGCATGTGCCACCATGGGGTGACGCATGATCCGGGCGACATCCTCTTCATCGAGGACGTGGTAGATAGCGGAGACGCCCCCCCGCAACGTGGCTTCGATCACGATCTCCGCACCGTTCTCCATGGTGGGTTCCAAGCCACGCTCCACCACCCAGTCGAAGAGCCGTTTCCCTTCCAGGTCCCGTTGCCAGGGCACGAGTGATAACTGCACACGGCGCAGATCGCCGCCCCCACGATCGTTGAGGAGATTGAAGATCGTCCCTTTGATGATACTGTCTCGCAGGACCGGATCGGCCGCTCTCCTGGCATAGGCGGTGTCACCCCCCTCCCGAGCCCAGGTGGGAACCAGAACGTCGAGGCTCGTGTACGTCGCCGTATAGGGATACTGATCGGCGATGACATCGGTACCAGCCGCACGCGCCGAGTCGATCATGAACAGAGTTTTCGTACTACTCCCGTGCATGGGTTGCCCCACCGCTTTGTGATGGGTCAGCACGACTGGGATTCGACTCAGGCGTCCGACCTCGAGTGCCTCACTGACTCCTTCCAGCAACCCGAGACCTTCCTTACGCAGGTGAGAGGTATAGATGCCGCCCGAGTCTGCGGCCACGCGTGCGAGTGCAACGACTTCGTCCTGGGCCGCAAAAGTCCCAGGGAGATAGAAGAGCCCTGTTGAGAGGCCGAATGCGCCCTCACCCATGCCACGGGCCACCATCGCGCGCATCCGGCCCAGCTCAGTGACACTTGGAGCGCGATCGGCCATGCCCATGACCTGGCGACGGATCGTGTTGTGCCCGACGAAGAAACCGACGTTCGCACCAAGCGCAGAGTCCGCCCTGGCCAGGGAGACCCCAATCGGGTAAAACCCCCCGCCGTCCGGGTTCCCCATTGCCGTGGTGACCCCTTGGCGAACGTGACTCTCCATGTCCCGCATCCGGAGTAAGGACTCGAGATGTGCGTGCAGATCGATGAACCCCGGAGCTACTACGAGCCCCTGTGCGTCAATGACTCGGGATGCGCCGGTAGGATCGACCGTCCCCTGCGTCACGAACACGATTCGACCGTCACGGACACCCACGTCCGCCCTAAATCGCGGGGATCCCGTTCCATCTACGACCGTACCGCCGGTGATGAGGATGTCATACCGCTGCTGGGCAGCTAAGACAGTACCGCCCGCGGCCAGCAGCACGATGCTCACGGAGATGGCACGAAAGCTCATGCCGCCCCTGTGGGAAGGTCTTCCCGGATCACACCGGGAATCTCGAGGACGAAATCGGGGCCACACAATTGCGAGGGCGTGAGAAAACCGAGGCCGGCGCCCTGCTGCACACGCTCGACCGCACGTACGGCACCGAACGCCGTAAACGAATAACCTTCCGGTCCGTGCAGCCTGGCCCTCACGCAATGCCCTTTGCCATCACGCACCTCTCCCCAGACGGCGACCCCCCCAGCAGCCCGCTGCGCTGCACTGGGACCAGACATTCTTCGCCGAACGACCCACTGGAGCAGGGTCAAAATGGGAGCCCATCGCAGGATCGTCTGAAACGGTCTGGACCGCCGAAGTGCACGGATCCTCGATGGTGGCATGGCGATCGAGACTTCGATGTTCCCGATTCCCGTCGAGTGAAACGCCGTGGAAACGTCACCCCACGGGATGGTGACCACGGACCGAGGGCCGGACCCGAAGTCCACCTCGCTGGCCTTCCACGCGACTGGCACAGGGACGATCACCCCGTCGCGACGAATGGCACCCCCACGACCAATGCCCTGAATCGTGGTAAGCGCCGTCCCGCGCGACATCCCACCGTGGGCCTGGAAGGCAAGTCTGAGGTGGGTAGCACCGGGGAGACGGCCAGAGAGATGGGCGGCGAGGCAATCGGTCGGTATGACGTCGAACCCCACCCCCGGAAGCAGCGTGACGCCTGCCTCTTTGGCCTCGGCGTCACGGCGGGCCAGTTGTTCGAAAACGGCGATCTCGCCGGTGATATCGAGATAATGTGTCTTGGAACGGATACAGGCGTCCGCCATGGCTCGGGATGTCCCCGAAAACGGACCAGCGCAGTGGATGACGGCATCGTGGGTTTGGAGGAGACGATCGAGAGCGTCGGCTTGATCGAGAGGTGTCACCGACACCGGGAGTCCTAATTCTCGGCCGAGTGTGTCGAGCGGTTCTCGCCTCCGCCCGGCGATGGTGGGCCGGTGTCCACGGGCAACCGCTTCTCGCGTTACCAGGTCTCCTGTATACCCCGAGGCACCGTAGACAACGAAACTCATCTGACCTTGCTACCAAGCCATTCGGACCGGAAAGCACGGATCACGGCTGTAACCTCGCGCCCATCCTCCTCAAAGGTCACAACCTCCAGTCTCGGGTCACTCGTCAGGTCAATTCTTCCCTCCACCCTCTGGCCACGGCTCTCGAAGACGATCTCGACTTGGTCCCCGACCTGTCGTGTCGCGAGAACGGCCCCGATGTCTCCGGGCGAGGCAATCTGCCGGCCGTCGAGAGAGACGATTCGGTCTCCGGTTTCGAGCCCGGCCAGGTAGGCTGGTGTACCCACCAAGACGCGCGAACCGATGGTGGCCCCCTCCCCCTCCCTCCCTTCGAGGCCCAGATCACCCATCCATGCCGCCTCGCCATTCCGCTGGCGGAGCACCAAACCGGCAGGGGCCAGCAACGCCTGATAGTCCGGTATCTCTCGGCCCAGCACGTACCGTTGCCAGAACTCCCCGGCGAATGCGGTGTCACCGGTCACCCGACTCAGAGCATCGCGCGCATCCGTCGTGGTGTATGGCCGTTCGGTCTTGCCGTGGGAGGTCCACATCTCGCGCATGAAGTGGTCCAAGGTCACACCGGGGAAACGCTGCCGGAGGGTCAGATCGAGCGCCAGGCCGAGCGCTTGCCCCCAGGTGTAATAGGAAATGAAGGTGTGGGGGAAACTCGTCGGATCCACCGCCGTCGCCGCATCGACGAAGGGCGCCATCATGCTCATCTCCGTAGGCGACCGGTAGCGTCGCCCGGGAGCATTGGTCACCGTGTTGATGGAGCCGGAGAGCGAATGCGCGTAATCCTCTAAAGGAGTCAGGCCGGCACGATGCATGGTGAGCGGTCCGTAGTAACTCGTGAACCCTTCGGCGAGCCACAGCTCCCCGGACATGTTCGTCGTTTCGAAATCGAAGGGCTCGAGACTGCGAGGCCGTATCCTCTCCACATTCCAGGAGTGAAAGAATTCGTGTGACACCGTGCCCAACAGGCCTCGCGCGGCACGAAGGAGTGAGTTCTGGCTCGCGACGATGGTCGAGTTGCGGTGTTCCATACCATCGCCCGAGACGTGAGGGAGATAGTCCGCCAAGAATGTGTAGGTCCCGTCATCATACTCGGGAAACTCGCCGTACACCGCACCCTGCTCGAGGACGATCTTCTTGATGTCCTCGACATAGGCATCCACCTCAGCGCTCGTTCCGGTGTGATGGATCGCCAGACGAATCGTCTGCTCCGGCGGGCCCTCGACGGTCCAGGTCCGAAGGTCGAAGTCGCTGAGTTCGATAGGGCTGTCCATGAAACGCTGGAGGTTGGGCGCCGTGAAGGAACCCACATCCAGTCCGCGGGCCAGTTGGGTGGCGATCCCCCATTCCGGTGGGAGATCGACAAACGTGACGACGACCGGGCGCTGGTCCATCCCCCGGGCCCACATGAACGTCGCCGGGATGTTCAGATGCGCATGCGTCCGATCGATACCACTGTACGTCCCGCCGGCACGATTGGCATAGAGCGTATAGTGCACTACCACTGTTCGATCGTGACCACTCACGGTCCATTGATAGGGGTCAGGTCGCGTGATGGTCAGGTCCCTACCCCGCGAGTCTCGCGCGTTCACGTCATACACATTCTTCCCAAATTCATGGAGGGCGTACCGGCCAGGGGAGCTTCGACTCATCCTGAGTTCCAGCGGCCGGTTGGGAAGGTCACTGAAGGTGACAGTAATCTCAGCCTCGTGATGGGCACGGTTGGGGAACGCCACGTGGTATCGCACTGGGGCCTGGCCACGTTGCGCCATGGCGGGGGAAACGGCCGCACCGACCGACATCAAGGTCAGAAGGGCGCCGCAGAAAAGAGCACGGAATGGATGTGAGGTGATCACCGGAGAAGCTCCGAAAAAGACAGGGGGCTTGGGGATGCGAATATATCCTTCTTTAGTCACCTGATGCCGTCACAGTCGCAGCTCCGTGGGCAAGATACGTGGCGAAAGTGGCGTGGTCGATATTGGCACCACACACAACGAGCCCGACCCGGGCATCCCGAAGCCGGTCGCGCAGTGGACCAAGCAGCGCCGCCGTGCTGGCAGCACCCGCAGGTTCAACGGCAAGCTTGGCGCTCCGGAAGAGATGATAGAGGGCTCTGCAAAGCGCTTCATCGTCCACGAGGACGAGGTCGTCGAGGAACTGCCGGCACAAGCCGAAGCTATAGGGGAGGGAATACGGGGGAGCCAGGCTGTCGGCGATGGTGGTGATCGCCCCGCCGGGCTGAGGAGACCCAGCGGCAAAGCTCCGGGACATTGAATCGGCCCCGGTGGGTTCGACCCCGAAGACGGTGCAGTCGGGGTTGAGTTGCTTGACGGCAGCCGCGACACCGGAAGCGAGTCCTCCCCCTCCGACGGGCACGATGACCGCGTCCAAGTTCGGTGTTTGCTCGATGAGTTCGAGTCCGAGGGTCCCGGTACCGAGAGAAACCCCTTCCCCTTCGAATGGGTGCACCATGGTCCGGTTTTCATCCCGCTCGATGGCTTCCCCCACCGGGAAGGCCTCATGGACGTCTTTCACGAACACGATCTCAGCTCCGTATGTGCGGCAGAGGGCGACACGCGAGGGATTGGCCGTCGCGGGCATAACGACCTTGGCGGAAACGCCGAGCCTGGCCGCCGAGTAGGCCACGGCCGCGGCGTGATTCCCCGCGCTGACAGCGATGACACCCCGTTTGAGGGCACCTGCGTCGAGTCCCAACATTGTCGTCAGAGCACCCCGCGGCTTGAAACTCCCTGCGTGCTGGAACAACTCGAGCTTGAGGAAGACTTCTGCGGTCCCCAGCACCTCGGCGAGCCACGGCGGTTGAAATGGGACAACGGGTGTCTTGAGGATGAGTCCTTCAAGAGCCTCCGCTGCTGCCCGAATGGCGGGGATCGTGGGGACGGCGGGCCCTATTCCCATGGTCGATCCCGTCCCGGTTCCGGCATGTGTGTTTGCACCCTCAGAAATCGTCTCCTGCGGTTGGAAGTCCATGGATTGGCTTCCAGAATGGAAGAGTCAACAGATGGAACCCCTCTTGGTTGGATCCCGTCGCGGCAATCTGGCCCTTCGCACGACAGCCTTTGCGCTCCTCACCCTCGTCATTGGTACAGCCTGCGGCCGCACACCGCCTGGGTCGGTGGACCCGACATCAGGCTCGTATCTCGAAGTCCAGAACCAGTCCTTCTGGGACATGAATATCTACCTCATTCGCAGTGGCGGACGGACGCGTTTGGGCTCGGTGCCGGGCAAGTCCACTCGAGTACTCACGATTCCGGAAATGTTCGTGAGCCCGGGGATCCCGGTCCAGTTCATGGCGGATCCCATCGGAGGGTCGAGAACCCCGTATAGCCAGAGCATCGATATCGCCCCCCGCGAGACCATCGTTCTCGTGATTCCCCCATCGTCCTAGCTGGACGCCGAGGAGACCTGGGCAAGCGTCTTCCGATATGGCGCCAGCCCTCGGCTCAAGATGATTGCCGCGAGCACGAGTCCTACACCACTCACCAAGGCCAGTGAGTAACGAAGGGCAGCATCATTGCGAAACAGATAGTCGGTTGCCAGAGCAACGACCGTGGGGCCGAGTGTCAATCCAATGATCGAGACGACGAAAAGGTAGAGCGCGGAAGCCTGGGCGCGCATTCGATCGGGCACCAGTTCCTGCACCGCGGCCGCCGCGACGCCAAATGGGGCCGAGGCAAAGAAACTCAACGGGAAGATCCACACCGCCGCCCCGAACCCCGTCGGCATGAGTGGCGTCACGACATCACACACGAGCAACCCCAAGGAGGCATAGAGGCAGACACGCAGTTTGGCGTCGGTCACGCCGCGTTGCTGCATTCGGTCGGCCAACCGCCCCGCCAGTACGACTCCTGCGATTCCAGCAGTGAGGTTGGCAACGCCGAGCAGGTACCCGGCCTGCGAGACGCTCCATCCGTGGGTTCGCACAAAGAACGTGGGAAGCCAGGAGCCCATCCCATAATTGCACAGGGCGATCAAAGCGGCCCCGAGGTGATGTGCACCGAAGGTCCGCACGTGAGTCCTGAAGAATGTGAGAATCTCCGACACCGGCATGGACGGAGCGTCCGGCGCACCTCGACGTGGCGGTTCGCGAACGGTCGCCATCAGCGCCGCAATCAGGAGGCCCGGGAGACCAACAGCAAAGAAGACTACCTGCCAGGGTCGGACTTCACCGACGAGCGGAAGCGACCAAGCCCCCTCGACTCCGACAATCGCCACGACGGCCCCGCCGATGATCTGGGCCAGACCGACTCCGAGGTAGATCCCCATGGAGTAGGTGCCGATCGCAGAGCCCAGTTTCTCCCGAGGGAAGTAGTCAGCAATCATCGAGTAGGCTGGCGGCGAGAGCGCGGCCTCGCCCACACCTACCCCAATGCGTGCGAGGAGGAGTTGGGTGTAGTTACGGGCGATGCCGCAGAGCCCGGTCATCACACTCCACACGGTGACCCCCGCGGCAATGATGCCGCGCCGACTGTATCGATCGGCGAGTCGTGCAATCGGAAACCCGAGGACGGTATAGAAGAGTGCGAACGAGGCCCCCAGAAGGAGACTCATTTGCGTGTCGGAGATCACCAGGTCCCTCCGAATCGGCCCCACCAGCAGCGTCAGGATCTGGCGATCGGCGTAGGAGGACACGTTGGCTAGGGTCAGGACAGCGACCACGTACCACGTGTAGGCAGAGACTCGGGTGGGCTCCCCAGACATCCTGAAAGAAGTCCCCGGGGCGGGACCTGGCACAACCCGGCGCCACCTCGGTAAGATCCGACCTCCCACTCCCGGAGAAACCATCCCGTGTTTCGTGGAAGACAGTGGCCGTGGCTGTTCCTTATCCTCCTGGCTTGTGGGGGAGAATCCAGGACAGATACCGAGAACGCCATGGACTCGGTCCTGGCCGAACGGCCTCCTGCCTCGCAGGCACCGGCCTCAGTGATGGGCGAGATCGTGGCCACGAACGTCTCATGGGCCGACTTGTACTCCCGGGGCAATGCCGAGCAGGTGGCCCTCTTCTATACCGAGGATGCTGTGCTGATGACACCTCAGGGTGACCTCACCGGAGCGACGGCCATCGGCGATCACTTCAGGGCTCTCTTCGCGACACGTGCAGACACGATCCTCGCCACCAACACCGTCACGGAGGCCCTGGATGTGGCCGGTGACAGGGCCTACGAGACGGGAACCGTGACGCGCATGATGCGGCCGCGCGCTGACTCTGGTGCACCTGCGCGCGAGGTGCGTGTCCGGTACGCGACCTTCTGGGAGCGCTCCTCCGCCGATGGTCGCTGGCGAATTCGCCGTAGCCTGAGGGCACCCTGAATCATGCCGCTCACTCTCCAGGATCCCTCTCCCTTCGTGGCGCTCACACGCTCAGCATGGAAGCGCCGGGGAGGGGGGACCCCGATGACGCTGAGTGCCAGCGACCTGGAACGGCTGGCGGGTGTGAACGAGCCAATCTCGCTTCGGGAGGTGACTGACATCTACCTTCCACTCTCCCGCCTACTCAACCTCCAGGTCGAGGCGGTCCAGGGACTGCACAAGGCAAGCGCTCAGTTTCTCAATACTCGGGCTCCGAAGGTGCCATATGTGATCGGCATTGCCGGAAGCGTTGCCGTGGGAAAGAGTACCTCAGCCCGGGTGCTCCAGGCCCTTCTGGCCCGCTGGCCAGGCCACCCGCGCGTGGACCTCGTCACGACCGATGGATTCCTCTTTCCCAATCGCGTACTGGCCCGGCGGGGGTTGATGCAGCGGAAGGGATTTCCCGAAAGCTATGACCTGAAGAAGCTGGTCCGCTTTCTCGCGGACGTGAAATCCGGCAAGGGCACGGTTGCTGCCCCGGTGTATTCACACTTGACCTACGACATCGTTCGGGGCGGCAGGCAGATCGTTCGCCGCCCTGACGTCTTGATCCTGGAAGGCCTGACCGTTCTTCACACGGGGACGCCACAAATCGACAAGGGACCGCAGGTGTTCGTCTCCGACTTTTTCGACTTTTCGGTCTACATCGATGCAGAGGAAAGTGACATCCGCCGGTGGTTCGAGGAGCGCTTCCTCACCTTCCGAGAAACGGCCTTCCGCGACCCGCGCTCGTACTTCAAGCGCTTTGCGAGCCTCAACGTCCGCGACGCGCGGAAGATGGCACGTCGGGTGTGGCGCGAAATCAACGGACCAAACCTCCGTCGGAACATCCTCCCCACAAGGGCGAGGGCAAAGCTGATCCTCGAAAAGGGCCCGGACCACCGGGTCCGTCGTGTGTTGATGCGTC